>JAIYAV010000340.1 GCA_027488855.1 Saprospiraceae bacterium | reverse complement strand
TTCCGCTTATCGGCAGGTATAATGCCTGGGCCAGGGTAACCATCGGCGCGGCGGGTAAAATATTTTGCATCAGCCAGATTATTCACTCCCGTATAAAGCGTGAACACCCGCCAATTGTAGCTCAAACTGAGATCCATTACCGCAAAAGCCGGAATAGCCCCATCTACTGCTGTAGGTGTTTCTTCCGTATTGGTGGCATCGGAGTACTGCTTGGTTTGGTAAGCGAACTGATAGGTGAAATTGAACTTTGGATTGCCAAAAGAAAGGCCAGTGCGGAACAAGACAGGTGGTACATTTTCCACCAATTTATCAGCAATCGCTGTGTTTTTGGTGTTCACGTAACGCGCATCGATCAGCGACAAACTGGTGTAAAGATTCAGTTTGTATTTGGCCATCCCTTTGCTGAGGGCTTTCAGCACATCTCCATCCAGCAGGAATTCTAGGCCGAGGTTTCTGCTGTCCGACACATTGGTGCGCAAGCGGTAAGTCATAAAGCTGGTATCTCGCACAAAAATGGAACCAATCCGGTCATTGTATTTCAGGTAAAAAACACTCACATCGGCATAGAGCCAATTCTGGTAGGTGCCGCGAAAACCAAAATCGAGGTTATAGCCGGTTTCATCTTTCAAGTTGGGGTCTACCCGCGCATTGGTGTTGACGATGCGGAGGTCGTTGAAATTGATCGAGCGGTAATTTTGAGAGATGTTGGCGTACAACTCGGTTCCATTGCCAAATTTCCAAGAGCTTCCGATGCCTAAGAGCATGAATGAACGCGGATTTTCTTTCGTTTCGGCTATTTTATCATCGGCGATAAAAATGTTTTGTTTGTAGTAATACCCCTCGGCTTTGGTGTTGATGTGTTCAAAACGGGCGCCCGGGGTAATGCTCCAGTGCTGGTTGATGCGGAAAATGTTTTCGGCAAAAACGGCGACGTTGCTGCCTGGGAAACGAAAACTGGACTTATTGGGCTCCGGGCCGGTAAATACAAAGTCAGGGCCGGAGCCATTGTTGCTGTCACCTTGTCTGCGCTCGGTCAGCCCCTTGTACACCCGGGTACCGATCAAAAAAGTACTGGATTGTTGCTTCCACAAAGGGTATTGATGGATGAGCCTGAGTTCGGAGCCCCAATTGTTGTATTGGTCAGCCATGTAGTCGCGCACTCCACCCACGTCGGGTCGATTGATGTAGGTCAATACACCCAGTGCCTCGCGTGATCCTTGGAGTGTGTAAGTGCGCCAATTGAGTTTGGTACGGGGGCTAAGTATATAGTCTAGCGTGAGGTTGAACAAATTCCAGTCCACCTGAAACCAGTTTCGCGACCGAATCGACACGGCTGCATCTTCCTCGAACTGGGCATCGGTAAGCCCGCCGGGCTGTTGGGCCAGGTATTTCATCAGGGTGTAATCCCCGCTGATTTTTAGTTTTTCATTGAGTTCGTAAGCGACATGGATGTAGGCATTGTGCTGGTCATAATGGCTGTTGGGCCGCCAATCATCGCCTCGTTTGTACTGGTAAAAGCTGTAATAGTTGAGCTTGTCTTTGGCTATGGTGCCGCCGATGCTGTTGAATGAGTTGAAAAAACCATAGGAACCAAGGGTTTGCCGGGAAGTGATTTCGAGGGGTTTGCCGCGGGGTCCTTCTTTCATCACAAAATTCACCAGGCCTCCGAATTGAGGGCCATATTGCAAACTTGCCGCTCCACGAATGATTTCGATTTTGCTCAGCGCTTCGGCAGAAGGGGTGTAATAACTCTCGGGATACCCCAAGGCATCGGCACTGATGTCGTAGCCATTTTGACGAATGTTGAAGTTGGAAGAGCGGTTGGGACTCAAGCCACGGCCACCAATACCGAGCTGCAACCCGCCCCGATCGTATTCCCAAATGTTCAACCCCGGAACCCGCGCATAAATCTGGCGGGTATTGTTGGTCGCCAGGTTGGCATTGAGGCTTTTGACATTGATCAGCTCAGTTTTTTTACTGGCGTAAATGGCTGTGCCGGATACATCGTATAGTTTGCCTGAGACGGTTTCTTCTTTTTGATCCGAAATCACAATCTCCTGGATGTCGACAACGGCGGGTTCGAGGTTGATGTCGAGGTTGTTGATGTTTTGATCCTGGAGCACAATATTTTGGCGGTATGCTTTAAAACCTATTGAGCTTACCACAATTTCGTAGGTACCAGGCTCCAGTTTTGCGAAGCGAAAAAAACCGTTGTCGTTGCTGATTTCTACTTTATTGATTGGAAAAAGTACCACCGAGGCATCGGCCACGGCTTCTGTACCGGAGCGGATGGTGCCGCTGATCATCGGCTGATTTTGGGCAAACAAGGTCAGCGCAATACAGGAACATAAACCCAGCAATGTGGTTTTTAACAGCATCATTTTTATTTTTTGTAGGGCAAAATCCAGGGAATAGGTTTCCAACTCCATTTTTGTGTGGCCAAGTTGACGGATGAATCAACAAAGGGCTTGGAGCGGTCGCCGTTCAGGGACACATACACTTCGGCGAATACTTGAGGGTCTTCCAATCCGGTTTGTTGGTAACTTTTGGCCAAATGGTGGGCGTATTGTAAAATCATATCCGGCTGGGTGCTCATCATTTTTTCCTGTAGTGGCGTCAGAAATTTTTTGTTGTCCACTTCATAAACCTGCGAACCACTCTTGTCCTTCACCGTAAAATAAGCCGCTCCTGATTTTTCCATCAACATCACCCGCCAGGAAAAACGATACCCTTGCTCCGTCCAGAACAAATGCCCAGGGTACAGCAAAAAACGCAATGGAATCAGTAGTTGTAGGGTTACATACAGGGCAATACCCAGGGAAAGGATTTTTTTGCGGGCAAAAACCGGGGCTATTCCGTCCTGATTTACCGTAGCTTGAAGTTTAACTCCGGGCAAAAAGGACAGCAGTTTGGCGTGAAATGCTGCGGAGAAAAAAATCAGACTAGACGTGATCATCACGTAAGGAAACATCCCAATGCCGGGAAAAAAAAGTGCCGTAGCCAGGTGAAAAACCAGCACAAAGCCATACGCGATGGGCCTTGTTTTTTTATTCAATAGAAAAAAGACAATAAACAGGTCGTACATCGCCCCAAACCATGAAAAAAGATAAGCCACCCAGGCTTCGTACATCCATGGCCCAACAATGGGTAGATGACTTTTGGCGGGAAGCCAGGTTTTCATGGGCTCCGCGTGGATCAACCAATCGGGATTGAGTTTGGCCAGCCCGGCAAATACGTACACAATCGCCAGTTGAAAGCGCAGAATATCAATGGTCCAGGCAGGAACCAGAGGTTTATGTTTGGTAATTCGCCAATAAACATCCAGTGAATAGGCTCCATTGGCGGGCAAAAACACTAGGATAAACGCCACGAGGCTGATGAAATAATAGTGGTTGAGGTAAGCCGAGGCATCAATCAACTCAACATAAGTGAAGGCCAGAAAAAAGAACAGCATGGCCATGCGGTAAAAGCAGCCCAGTATGATCAGCACCGTACTGGTGATGAGCAAGGCAAATAAGAGGTGCATGCCTACATTGCCCAGTGGCTGCACCCACTCCAAGCCCGGGTAAGTAAAGTGAAATTGGGGTTCTACATAAAGGCTGGTGATCCAACCCCGCCACCAAAAACGAAGCAAACTAAACAACATCAAGACCCCAAAAGTGATCCTGAAGGTAATTAAAGGCGCAATGGAAACCGGGCGGTAAAGCCTCCGTTGATCAATCACCGTCATTGTCCTGGTAGGTTATTTGTACCGCAGTAGCCGAGGCTAGGTCTGTTTTGATCAGCGTCAATAATTTTTGCACCTGCTTGTAGGCGTCTTCCACCAGCGCAGGATTGTTGACAAAAGCGGCAGATAGCGGCTTCGGGATGGCATTCAATGCGGCTAAGGTTAGGTCAAACTGCGCCAATACTGCATTGTTCAACTCTTGTTTTTTCAGCAACACCAGGTAGTCGGCAATGCCATCGCCATTGGCACCTGTGTAATAATTTTTCAAACTGCTCAGATTGGCGATGGCCAATTCAGCAGAAATACCCGAGTAATAGCCTTCACATTTGTCGGCAAAGACAATTCCATTGGACTGTTTGCCAAAAGGCCAACCAATGCGCGGCCCTTTTAACGCATCCATCTCGTAAGCAAACTGATTGACGAGGCTGCCGATGGAGCTACCTACATCGGTTTTTAAGGAAGCAATAAAGGTGTGGTGGTATGGGCCATTCCACTGACTCAGGGTGTTTTCGACCAGGGTTTTCATGCGCCCCAATACATCCTGGACGTATTTTTTGCGCTTGGCTGCATTTGCGCCGGAAAACTTATTTACCGCATCCGGCGCATACAAGAGGTAATCCAAAGCCGGAAAACCCTGAATGCTATCCGAGTTTTGGGGAATATTAAAATTATAGGTACCCGTTTCGATGCCCTTTTCAATTCGGGTAGGCACCGTAGGAAAAGTATTGATGTAATTGTTTAGCAATTGTGCGGAAGCGGGGCCAAAATAAAGGACGGAAACCCCTTGAAAACTGAGATAAGCGGCTTTGAAAGGCTCGCGGGTAGCGGCCAACGTGAGCTCGGAAGGGGCCGCCAAAAATGCATTGACGCTGCTGTTCAATGCGCCCAATTTGTTGTTCAAGTCGGTATAAGCCGGAACAATCAGGTTGTCGGCATAATTGACCAGCATCGCCGATTTAAAAGCATCCGTGCTGCCGGGATTGTCTTCGTCGTCATTCCTTTCTTTGCCGCAGGTAAATGCGAGCAGAGCGGTCATGATCAGAAGTCCGGCAAGTTTGAGCTGAAAACCTTTTTTCATCAGTGTGAAATTGAATTGGGTTAAAAAATGTTCATCAGTTGGTTTGATTTAACCATAAGTACCAGAACCCAATAAATGGTATTCTGGTACTCATTGCTATTTACAGCTACTCAAGGCTGCAATTTGCCATAAGCATTGGTCAAGATGGCTTGTGCTTGTTTTAGTTTGGTGTTGCTGGGGTCTTCAGCCAGGGTATAAAAATTGGTTTTGATGAT
>JAIYAV010000356.1 GCA_027488855.1 Saprospiraceae bacterium | reverse complement strand
TTTTTTGATTTGGCAAGGCACGAGGAAGGCGCATAGCAGGCCTACGCAACTGACGAGTAACGCAGCAAAATCAAAAAAGAGTCAGTCAGGTGTTTACTTTATTTTATTTCCATTCCTTAGTTGTTTTGCTACCATCCTAGTTCTTCCGGGTGCCAGAACACTTCTTTGAAGTTGACTACCCGGTCATTTTCCACTTTAACGCCTTCCGCTTCCAAAAGTTGTTGCATCAAACCAGGGGGCTTAAAATGCGCCCGGCCGCTCAACTCACCCTTGCTGTTGACCACCCGGTGGGCAGGAACATCATCAAACGCAAAACTGTTGTTCAGCGCCCAGCCCACCATCCGGGCCGAGCCCAGCGCCAAATAATCCGCAATGGCACCATAACTGCTCACCCGCCCGGGCGGGATCAAGCGCGTGATGTCAAAAACAAGTTCCTGATAATTTGCTTTGGCCATACTGTTATTTTACCTGTACATGAATGTGGTCGTCGTGTCGCACGGCCTGACAGCCGTGGTACCGGATATTATTGAGGCGGCCCAGACCCAGGCGGCCTTTGAGGTGGGGTTCGATGAAGATTTTTTCAGTGGCGGGGTCTTGAGACAACTGCTGGAGCAATTGGGTATTCAGTTCCGCGTCAAAAGGATACCGTTTGGGGTCACTTTTTACCAAAGTTTGTAAAAGGCCGTATTGCCAGGCACCCCGTTGGGCGCAAATTTCGGGTTGGTTCAATTCCCCCTCAGCGGGTGGTTCCGAAAAACCATAGCCAAAAAAACTTGGATATTGGGTCGTGCTTCGCTGCTCGCGGGTATCGTAACGAAAAAAGGCGAGGTCCAATTTTTTCCCATCCCCATGACTGAGGTGGGGAAAAAGGGGGAACTTTCGACCAAAAGGGAAATTGGCGTCCAGGTATACGAGGTGAAGCTGGGCGTCCAAATTTTGCAAAAAACGGCCTTGTCGCACCGCCAGGTCATACAAAGCCGGGGTCACATAGTGCCGATTGCTCAGGCAAGTCCACCAACTGAGCGGCGCTACGGGCCGTTCCGACCTTGTGCCCAGGGGCAGGGGCACACGCCCATTGAGCCGCGCGAGCAAGGGGACCAGTACGATGACCGAGAAAAAATAAAGCAGACCAAAGGATAAGCTGCGCCAGATCCAGCGCCCTTTGATCGGCTTGCGGCCCAGCCACAAGGCCCGATTCAGCAACCAAATCAGGCCACCCACCTGGGTGAGCACGGTGAGTAAAAACAGCCAGACCATTTGGATCAACACTAGAAATATGCGCATTGGGTTTGTTTTTAGCAAGAGAGACCAATAAAATTGTTAAAATTCATACATTTATTGGGATGATGAGTTAGGAAAAGTACTGCTTTCAAATTTTATTTGTTTACATTTGCGTCGTTTTTCTTCAAAGTTAATTAGAAAAGATGGCTCTGATTAGTACAATTCGCAAGAATAGCGCTTTGATTGTGGTGTTGATCGCGCTTGGCCTACTTGGCTTCATTATTCAGGATATGACGGCTGGCCAAAACAGTATTTTTGGCAGCATGCAATCTAGCATTGGCAAAATTAATGGCCAAAAAGTAGACCTGAATGAGTTCAACCGCACCGAAAGTATCCTTTATGCAGGATCTGCTGGTGATATTTATGCTCGTCGGAGCGCGCTCTGGGATTATTTCGTGGAAAAAGCGCTGATTGATCAGGAAGGTGAAAAACTTGGCCTGGGCGTAAGCAAAAACGAATTGAATGACCTTCAGTTTGGTCCAGAACCCAGCCCAATCATCATGCAGCGTTTCATGGATCAAACGACCGGACAACTCAACCGGGAACAGTTGAACTCCCTGAAGCAGCAAATCACTGCCAATACGATGACGGCTACTGCTCGCTCTTATTGGGCCATCCAGGAGCAGGAAATCATCAAGGATCGCATTCAGACCAAATTGGTCAACATGGTGTCCAAAGGGATGTACATACCGAGCTGGGCCGCTGAAATGAACCAGAAGGAAAGTGCAACCATGATGGAACTGGTGTTTACCCGCATTCCATTTGATGCCATCGACAACGCTGAAGTTTCGGTTTCTGACGAAGATTACGCCAGCTACCTGAAAGAAAACCCAGGCTTGTTCAAATTCACCGAAGAGGCCCGCAAAATTGGTTTGGTTACATTTGAGGTGAAGCCAACCAAAGCTGACTCCGTTGCACAGCGCAATAAAATTGCTACAACGATTGCAGATTGGAAAAAGGCACTCAACGATACGGTATTTGTTGAGCAAAACCTAGGAACCATCGATGGTGCCTACGTCAAAAGAGAAGCTTTGTTGCAAAATGCGGACAGCATTTTCAGCTTGCCAATCGGTGGCATCTTTGGCCCATATGTGGAAGGCAATGCTTACCGCGCCGTGAAGTTGCTGGATCGCAAAGTGGTACCAGATAGTGTAAAATCTCGCCATATCCTGATTCGCCCTGATGCGACTACCCCATTGCCAGTAGCCAAGACGCGCATCGATAGCATCAAAGGTGCAATTGAAAAAGGCACTGCAACCTTCGAAGCCATGGCTGCTCGTTTTGGCCAGGACGGTACTTCTGTGAGTGGTGGTGATTTGGGTTACTCTGCCCCCGGAGGAATGGTTAAACCCTACAACGACCTGATTTTCTTCCAAGCAGAACAAGGTAAATTGTACACGGTAGAGACCCAGTTTGGGGTGCACCTCGTAGAAGTAACGGGCAAAAAGATTACTTCGAATAGCTCTGGTGTGCGGGTGGCTTACATTAGTGAGGTCATCAAACCTTCGAAAGAAACCGAAAGCAAACGTTTTGAAGAAGCCCAACGTTTCCTGAATGCCAACAAAAAAGACGTTGAAGGTATGTTGGCTGCGGCTAAAAAAATAAAAGGAGTTACCCAGGAAACCAGCCCGGCTGTCAACGCTAACGAATTCTTTGTGGGTTCTTTGGGTGCTGGTCAAACTTCCCGCGAAATCGTGCGTTGGGCTTTTGGCGCGGCCAAAGGTGAGGTTGCTCCCGACATTTATACGTTCACTGATCCAACCGAGTTTTACACCAACAAATACGTGATTGCTGGGGTGAAAACCATCTTCAAACCAGGCAATGCCACGGCAGATCAAGTGAAGGAAGACATCGAAACAGCGGTCATCAACCGGAAAAAAGGTGAACTGATCGTTGACAAGATCAAGGGCAAAGGAGTAGAGGCTGCTGCCGCTCAATACAGCGCTAAAGTGGATACCCTGCGCAACATTCGTTTCAATCAGCCTTTCCTGCCCAATAATGTAGGTACCGAACCTCGTTTCAACGCCTATGCCTTCAAATTGAAGCAAGGTCAAACCAGCAAACCTTTTGCAGGCACCAATGGCGTTTATGTCGTCAACGCATTTAATGTTTCGACGCCTAGTTCAGAGTTTGATGTAAACCAGTTCAAGACAACCCTTGCTACTAGCGCACGGGCTCAGGTAGGAACTCGGTTCATGCCAGCCTTCCGCAAAATGGCTAAGATTAAAGACTATCGCTCGAAATATTTCTAAGCGAACAGCTTATTTTAGTTAAAAAAAGCGGACGTCGGGGTTACCCAACGTCCGCTTTTTTTTATGACGTTTACTAAATCTCAATGGTTGAGTAAACCTCTACTCCTATCATTTAAACGGATGTTTCGCCTGCGGCAAAGCCGCCAAAGGATGATATTCCCCGGACAGTCCCAGCACCTCAGCCACCCGAATCTCGTGCACCAAGGCAATGGACGATGCGGCGTCTGAAAGTCCAAAGCCCTGACCCGCCAATATTCCCCGGTAACTTTCTGTGTGCAAGTCCGTAAACCCTTCACTGAATTCCAACTCCTGGCCATCGATGCTGATGGATCGATAGGTTCGAGCCCCTTTCTCCTGAACGGCACTGGGTAAGGTCTTTTCATCGATGCTCAAAAACCAACGCACCCTTGCACGCTCTAGTTCCAAGTATCCTGCCGCCCGATCGTGACTGTGCAGGTGTACCACACTTTTTTGAACCGGGCCAAAAATCCAGATCAGCATATCGAAAAAATGAATGCCAATGTTGGTGGCGATGCCCCCGGACTTGGACAACTCTCCTTTCCAACTGGCAAAGTACCAGGCACCACGAGAAGTGATGTAGGTCAAATCAATGTCGTATTTCTTGGCGGAGACTTGCGCTTCCACTTGTTTTTTTAAAGCCAGAATCACCGGGTGCAGCCGCAATTGCAGGATGGTGTAAACTCGGCTGCCCGTTTCTTGTTCATTGCGCTGGAGGGCTTCGGCGTTCCAGGGATTGAGCACCAGCGGTTTTTCACAAATGACATCCGCGCCTTGCCGCAAACCAAATCGAATGTGCGCATCGTGCAGGTAGTTGGGTGAACAGATGCTCACGTAGTGCAAGGCTTGCCCACTTTGCCGAAATTTTTCCAAATGCCGATCAAAGCGTTCAAACTCCACAAAAAAAGCTGCTTCAGGAAAATACCCATCCAAAACCCCTACCGAATCGGTAGGATCCATAGCAGCGATCAAACGGTTGCCCGTTTCTTTGATGGCCCGCAAGTGGCGGGGGGCTACGTAGCCAGCTACGCCGATAAGGGCAAAATGTTGCACTAGTCTATTTTTTTGACCTGCCCGTTTTCCAGCCGATACCTTTCGCCAGAACCAGGGCAAGTAGCCAGGTTTTGTTCATCAAAATACAAGCGTTCGCCATATTCACTCATCCAGCCGATGGCTTTGGCAGGATTGCCTACCAGCAAGGCATAAGCTGGAACGTCTTTCAACACAACTGCTCCGGCCCCGATAAAAGCATAAGCACCAACGCGGATGCCGCACAACACAGTGGCGTTGGCCCCAATGGTTACACCACGCTCCACCCAGGTTTGGCGGTATTCCCCTTTGCGGTTTACCGCGCTGCGCGGGTTGTAAACGTTGGTAAACACCATCGAAGGCCCCAGGAACACATCGTCTGCACAGATGACCCCCGAATACAGCGATACGTTGTTTTGTACTTTGCAGTTTTTTCCCAAAATCACACCATCGGCGACAAATACATTCTGACCCAAACTGCACTGCTCACCAATCACAGCACCCGGCATAACGTGACAGAAATGCCAGATTTTGGTGCCTGCTCCAATTTGGGCACCGGGGTCGATGATGGCGGTGGGATGGTGGTAATGCATTTAGTTGAAAAGTTGAAGTGTTGAAATGTTGAAGTGAAGTTGAAAAGTTGTTTAGACCATTATACCACTTTCTCTAGAATTACTGATAAAGCTAAGGAATGTGATCCAAATACTGAGCTACCGATTTCCTTTCAACTTTTCAACACTTCAACTTTTCAACTCCCTCACAGGCTATCAAATTTCGAAATCGCCCCCGTTTTTTCAAACAACTCCGTCAGCGACATTTGGGTTTGGCGGATGTCTTGCCAGTCTTTGAGGATGATGCCGAGGGTGGATTCTACGGTTTCTTTGTCCAGGTGTTCGATGTGGAGATTGGCCAGAGCCGTTGCCCAGTCGATGGTTTCGGCTACGCCGGGCACTTTGTCGAGGCGTAGTTGGCGCAATTCGCGCATGAAGGCACATATTTGTTCCCCGAGTTTGACATCGATCTCTGGCACTTTGCTGCGTACGATTTGTAATTCCTTGTCAAAATCGGGGTAATCAATATACAGGTACAAGCAGCGGCGGCGCAGCGCTTCGGACAATTCCCGTACCCGGTTGCTTGTCACGATCACATGCGGGCGGTGGGTAGCATGGATGGTTCCAATCTCTGGGATGGTGATTTGCCAATCGGAAAGCACCTCCAATAAAAAACTTTCAAATTCCTCGTCGGCGCGGTCGATTTCGTCGATCAACAGTACTGGCGCTTTATGGTGGGTGATGGCCTGGAGTAGGGGGCGTTTGAGCAGAAATTTTTCGCTGAAGATGTTTTTTTCCCGCTGTGCCAAATCCATTTCCAACCCTTCTTCCATTTTCAGGTACAACAACTGCTGCTGGTAATTCCACTCGTACAAGGCATGATTGGCATCCAAGCCCTCGTAACACTGCAAACGAATCAAGTCTGTATCCAGCGCTTTGGCCATCACTTTGGCAATCTCTGTTTTGCCCACGCCAGCTGGCCCCTCAATCAGGAGGGGTTTGCCCAGGCGCATCGACAAAAATAGGGACAACACAATCGGTTTTTCGGTGATGTAGCCTTGCGCAGCCAATAATTCCTGCACTTGTTCCAGTGTTACCATGGTAGCTTATTTATGAATCAGGGGCGTGTATTCACCTTCACTTTTGGCCACCACAATGGTCGCGACCGCATTGCCGATCAGGTTGGTGATGGCCCGCGCTTCGGACATGAAGCGATCCACCCCTACTAGAAGGCCCAATCCCTCAATCGGTATTTGGGGAAATGAAGACAAAGTAGATGCCAAAACGATGAACCCACTTCCGGTGACTCCGGCGGCCCCTTTTGAAGTCAGAATTAAAATGCCAACGATGTACAATTGTTCTTGGATGCTCAGTTTTACCCCAAAAACCTGGGCAATAAACAGTACCGACATCGACAAATAGATGCTGGTTCCGTCCAAATTGAAGGAATATCCAGTGGGGATAATCAGCCCCGCGGCTTGTTTGGAGGCACCATAACGTTCCATTTTTTCAATCATGCGCGGCAAAACCGACTCCGAAGAAGAGGTGCCCAGCACAATCAAAATTTCTTCTTTGATGAAGCCCAACAATTTCCACAAACTGATTTTGGAAAAATAACAGATCAGGTTCAATACCACAAAAATGAATAGGGCCATGGTGATGTAAACGGTCAGCATGAGCATGGCCAGGGGTTTGAGGGTACCCAGACCGTATTTACCCACGGTGTAAGCCATCCCGCCGAATGCGCCCAGTGGGGCCAGCACCATGATCATGGCCATGATTTTGAATAAAACTTGCAGGATTTTATCGAAAGTTTTGAGGAGGCTTTGCCCGGTGTCGCCCAACTGGGCAATCCCAATGCCAAAAAGGATCGAAAAGAACAAGACCTGCAGCAAGTTCCCTTCCGCAAAAGCACCCAATGCATTGGGGGGCACAATCTCGGTGATGTGATCCACCCAGGTTTTTTCCTTGCTTTTTTCAACGTATTCACTGACGTCGCCACTCTTGAGGTGCGCCGTATCCAGCCCAGCCCCAGGTTTAATCAAATTGGAGACCACCAAGCCGATGAACAAAGCTAGAGTGGTTACGGTCATGAAGTACAATAAGGCTTTACCCCCGATGCGCCCAAATTGCCGGAGGTCGCTCACCTTGCCAATACCCGTCACGATGGTCAGAAAAATGATGGGCGCAATGACCATCTTGATCATGTTGATGAAGGTTTTGGCGATGGGCTGCATGGCTTCTCCCGTTTTTGGGAAAAAAGCGCCCAATAACACGCCTAGCACAATGGCTACCAATACCCTGAACGTAAGGTTGTTGTAAAAACGTTTGGGGCGCGATTGTTGTACTTCCGGCCCTTCGGCGGAGGGGTCCGGAGTGTAGGATTGGATCATAGATTTCGGTACTTGTTGCGTAAATATAACCGAAAATCTGAGGGTTTTCCTGCAGCGCTACAAATGGGGGCGTATTTTTTTTTTTTTTTTTTGTAAAAAGTAAAGTGTAACAAACAGAGATTTAATCAAAGAAGAATGGTCAAAAATAATGTCCAAAATGTGAGGTAATTTAATGGTTTGTTGGTTTTAAAATTTTGCAAATCAAATATTTAATGAGTGTAATTTAAAAAAATCATAAAAACTGACCTATCTTTTTACACTGTGAAACGTTACTGACGCCAGGCGAATTTTACACTTACTTTGTTGAACAAACAAACACAGAGGGAAGAAAATTCTTCCACATAAGTTCCTCTTAATACCTGTTGCCAAAACCCAAGCGTAGCCTCCGGGCTACGCTTTTCAAAAAGTAACTTAACCATGCGCGATGATAGAACACCGTAAATTCATTTGATTTTGTACAATATAACACTGTAAGAATAGTGTCTATATTATTCCAAAAGGGGTCCAAATGTAGCTAATCGCCTCATTGATTTTTTGTTAAAGCTACAGATGGATCCCCTTTTTTTATTGCTTGTATTCCAGTGTTTTATCTTGAATTAAAATCTATTTTTCCATTTTTTTTGAACCAGAAAATCTAAAAAAACGCACTCGTTGTGTTATAAGATATATTCCGACATAATATAAAACCTTAAGTCATGAAATTTTTAGACCAACTGCAAGTACTTGATCGCCTCGATCAATTGATTCGTCTCAAAGCCACGGGTAATTCTCAGGCTCTGGCGGATCGCCTTGGAATCTCATTTCGTAGTGTGTACAACCTGATCGCTATCCTGAAAGATCTGGGAGCGCAGATTTTTTATTGCCGAGATAGACAAAGCTATTATTACGCGAACGAAGTTTCCTTTAATTTCTCTGCTGTACTGAGTTTGCTAAAATAAGGGCGGAAATTTTTTTTATCGAAATGGATTTATTGCAAGTTTTTTGCAAAAACCTCATCTACTTTTGAAGTCAAAGGGGATGCCGAAAACCTTTACAGAGTAGGCTTTACTAAAAATTATTGAAAAATGAAAAAATTGAATTTCTTATTAGTTTTACTGTTAAGTCTTGTATTTGTAATTGTATCATCATGCAACAAGCAAGAAGATATAGCTGGTTCTAAAGTTGACTTTTCGAATCTTGACATTAAACTTGACGACCTGAAAATCGAGCCTACCTTATTCAAATACAAGGATGTAAAAGAAATACCTAATCGATTGAACCGATCAATTCTTCTTTTTGTAGATGAAGCTAAATTGACGCTTGCTGAAAACAAAGAAGCTACGCATGTGACAATGGATGTTAGTTTCAAAGACGGTAAAGCAACTGTAAGTAGGGTATTCTTGGTTGATGCTAAGAATAAAAAAATTCTTTCGCCAAATACAACTCCAGGACAAGATGAAGCTTTGATTGAAAAAGTTGCACTTCCCGATTTCGATCTTTTATTAAATGGACGTTGTCCATCTGGCTATACTTCAATAGGCACTTGTAGTAACCTCGCAAAGGAGTCAGAAAGAAAAAACTGTATAGGTAGCGCTTTAAGCAGTTTTTTTGGTAGCAATTTAGGTGCAATTGGAGATTGTGCCGAAACAAGAGTAAGCGTTGGTGCTCTCAATGTCCAGATTTGTGGAAGAACTTGCGAATAAAGTCAAGAATTTTAGCATCAAAATAATTTTTAAACAAGATAAACACTCCACCCAAGATGGGGTGTTTATCTTATCCTAGTTTTTTTCGAAAGCTTAAAAAAACATTTGCTTACATCGGGCTAGAACCACATCCTTTTACTCCACTCCAATCCCCATGCGCCGCATCAATACAGACGCATTAAAGCTCTGACTGATACCGGGTTTCAGCGTATAATCAAAGAACAATTCATCACCCTGGATGTCCACTTCCATACACACATTCTGAATCAAGCCAGGGTTTTCCGCCTCCATCGCTGTGAGTTCCAGGTCGTGAGTGGCAATGAAGCCTGCACTACCGTGCCGCAACAATTGCAACATCAATGCCCGCGAGCCTTGGTGTCGATCGCGAGAGTTGGTGCCTTTCAGGATTTCGTCCAAAAGGAAAAATACACCCTTGTTTTGCCCTTGCTGCGCAATCACCGCATCAAGCATGGCCCGCAAGCGGCGCAATTCCGCATAAAAGGAAGAAGCACTGGCCGAGAGGTCATCCTGCGTGCGCATTCCTGTAAAGACCAACAAAGGCGGCATACTCAAGGCTTGTGCACATACTGGCGCACCCGCTTGGGCCAACACCAGATTGACCCCCAGGCTGCGCAACCAGGTGCTTTTCCCAGCCATGTTTGAGCCTGTGAGTAGTTTCAAGTGTTGGTGGGTAGGCATCTGCAAGTCGTTGCCAATGCGGCGATTGCCTGGGATCAATGGGTGGCCCAATTGTTTGGTCGACAAGCTCGCCTCTTGATGCAATACTGGGAAAACCCAATCAGGTTGGTTGAAATGCAAATTGGCCAAACTGCTCAAAGCATCCAACTCGCCCAGGGCTGCAAACCAATTGGGCAAATCTTCCTGGTGCTGAACCTTCCATTTTTCCAATTGATACACCCATTGCAAATCCCAAACTCCAATCAGGTTGAGGAAAATGGCGAAAGGATTGTTGCGTACATTCAGTTGTGCCAGAAAATAGGACAATTGACGGATGGCCTGAGAAGCGCCAAAGTGGGCTTCCGCATTGCGAAAATACCCTTGTAAGTTTTGTAACAAGGGTGTTTTTACCTCAAGATTTTCAATTTGCTGGATCAGAATCCCGTAGCGCAGCAACCAGTTTTCGGCCTTGGCCGTGTATTCCAGGGTGCGATTGACTTGCTGGAGCGTTTGGCGGAGCAAAAGGGCCGCAGGCAATATTGCAAGCAAAACCAGGATCAGCGGATAATTGGGCAAAATCACGATCAAGGCCACTATACCCCAGATGGGCAATAACCACAATGCCCAGCGCATCCATTTTTTGCCGTACACAAAAAAAGGCTCGTCCATCCATTTTTGCAAAGCCATCGGGTAGGCTTGTTCATCACTTTGCGCCAGACCATAGGCCCGGAAATGTTGCCGCCAATCCAACTGAGGCCCCAATTCCTGCACTGCCTGCTGGCGTGCACGTATCAATTCAGGCTCAGCGGCTGCCTTTAGCCACTGCGCCAATTGATTGCTGCCCGCAGCAGTGACGGTCCGATTGCAAAACTGAAAAATCGAATACGGACCGAACAGATCAAGGTCTCCAGAATAAGGATGCAGTGGATCACTGTATCGCTCACCACTGGGGAATTCCGCAAAACGGTAGTCCAGAGCAGCCTGCTCTTGCCGATTGACTTCCGCCAAACGACGGTGGTGCTGCTCGGCTTCCTGTACCTTGCGGTGCCGCGAGATCATCCACAAAAAAAGCACAATGGCCAGAATCGTCCAACTCAAGGCCAAACTCCAGTGCTGCTGCGCCAAAAAAATGATCAATGCGACCGCAAAAACGAAGTACACCAAGCGCCCCAGGGAGAGCAAGTTGTAACGTTTTTTCAACTGATCGGCTGCTTGCCGAAAGTGATTCTCTCTTTCCTGATAATTCATATTGCGAATATTCGCTGGAAAAAACTATTTTTAACCCGGTATGAGTACAAAAGCACAAAATGAACGGATTCTTTTCGGCTTGAAGGTAAAACAACTTCGACAGCAATTGAACCTATCTTTCGCAGATTTATCGGAAAAGGCAGGGATGTCGGTGTCATACCTCAACGAAATTGAAAAGGGGAAAAAATACCCCAAGGGAGAAAAAATTCAAACGCTGGCCAAAGCCTTAAACGTAGTGCCCTTGGATTTGACTTCACTGGAGATGGATGAAAGTTTAGCACCTGTGCACGATTTACTCCAATCCAATTTCTTAAACGAACTCCCTTTGGAGCGTTTTGGCATCGATCTGGCCAAAGTGGTCGAAATCATCGCTGGTGCCCCCTCGCGGGTTGGCGCGTTTATTTCCACCCTACTGGAACTGTCGCGCAATTACGCCTTGCGGCAGGAGCATTTTTACTTCAGTGCCCTCCGCTCTTATCTGGAACTGAACAACAACTACTTTGATGGCCTCGAAAAAGCAGCCGATCAATTCATGGTGGAGTTCCAAATAGCCGCCAAACGCCCTTTGGCTGGTGAACAGTTGCGCAATATCCTGGAGGAAAAATACGACTACATCGTTCACGAAAACGGCTTGGACCGCTATCCCGAGTTGCAACATTTGCGCTCCCTGTTCATCCCCAAGCGCAAGGAATTGCTCTTGAGTGGCAAACTTTCACCCATTCAACGGGCCTTTGAATACGGCAAAGAACTGGGCTTTCAATTTCTCAACATCAAGGAACGTGCTTATACTTCTTCCATTTTGCGGGGGCGTACCTTTGAGGAGGTTTTGAACCACTCGCAGGCCATTTATTTTTCCGTAGCCTTACACTTGCCGCTCAAGGCGATTGTGCAGGATTTGGAGCTGTTTTTTCAACGCAAAACCTGGGATGGCAATGCTTTCCAGGACATCATGGGCAAGTACGATGCTACGCCGGAGATGTTTTACCACCGCTTGACCAATCTTCTGCCAGGCTTTTTTGGCATCCGCAAGTTGTTTTTCCTGCGCTTTGTACACGACCCTACCCGAAATAGCTTCGAGGTCGACAAGGAATTGCACCTCAATCACAAGCACCACCCCCACGGCAATGGCATTTATGAACACTATTGTCGGCGTTGGGTATCCATTGCACTTTTGCAAGAATTGGCGGAACTCAAATCAGCAGGCAATCCCAGTGAGCTACTGATTCGGCCCCAAATTTCACACTACCTCAACACGGCAGACAAATACCTGTGCATTACCGTTGCACGCCCATCCTATCCCTCGCCCAATAAAAATGTGAGCGTGACCATCGGCCTGCTGATCGATGATGAATTGCGCTCAAAAGTGCAATTTTTGAACGATCCGGCCATCCCTGCTCGCGAAGTACACACCACATGTGAGCGCTGCCCCATCGAAAATTGTGTCGAACGCGCGGCAGAACCCTCAATTGTCCAGAAAAAACAGCAATTTCATCAAATTCAGGAGCGTTTGAATAAGCTGTTAAGTTAGTAGTGCAGCACTAACCATTATTACAACAAAACACAAAAAAAATGTTCATGCGTTTACTTTTTGTCACCCTGAGCTGTTTGTCCATACTCACCCTACAGGCTCAAAAGGCCATTACCCTGGAAGATGTTTGGAAAAAGTACACCTTTTCCACGCGTACTGTGCCGGGCTTTACGTTTCAAAATGATGGTCGCCACTACACCAAACTCGACCGCAACAAAATTGTCCAATCTGATCTGACCACTGGGGCTGCTACAGCTACCATCCTCGATCCGGCGACCCTGAGCAATAATGTACAAATTGAAGAATACCAGTTTAGTGCCGACGAAAGCAAAATCCTGCTGGCTTCGGGCATTGAACCGATTTATCGGAATTCCAGTCGGGCCACCTTTTATGTGTACGACCGGAGCCAAAAACAGTTGACTCCTTTGTTTGCCGAAGGCAAAGTGATGTACGCCAGCTTTTCACCAAAAGCGGATAAAGTCGCTTTTGTGTACAAAAATAACCTGTATTACAAGGATTTGACTTCGGGAAAAACCACCCAAATCACCAAGGATGGTGCCCTCAATGCCATCATCAATGGGGCAACCGACTGGGTGTACGAGGAAGAATTTTCGATGGACAAGGGTTTTGCCTGGTCGCCCGATGGCAGCAGCATTGCCTTTTTTCGTTTCGATGAGCAGGAGGTACCTCAATTTACCTTGACCAATTTTGAGGCGGGTATGTATCCCGATTACGTGACCTTCAAGTATCCTAAAGTTGGGGAAAAAAATTCCAAAGTTGGCATCCACATTTACAACCTGAGCTCGGGCCGAACCGTAAAAACCGAAACCGACCCCGCTACCGAATACATCCCCCGCATCAAGTGGACCAATGACCCCAACAAACTCAGCATCTTTCTGCTGAACCGCCACCAAAACCAACTGGACCTGGTATTGGCTGATGCAACTACGGGAAAAACCCAGCTCATCTTACAAGAAGACAGCAAATACTACGTGGACATCCACGACAACCTCAGCTTTTTGCAAGATGGCAAACACTTCATCTGGACCAGCGAAATGGATGGCTGGAACCACCTTTACCTCTACGACTTGAGTGGCAATATGGTGCGCCAAATCACCACTGGCAAATGGGAAGTGAGCAATTTTTATGGTGTGGATGAAAAAACGGGAACCCTGTATTACCAGGCGGCTGAAAACTCAGCACTGGAGCGGCAGGTGTACCAAATTGGGCTGGATGGCAAAAACAAAAAGGCACTGTTTGCCGAAAAGGGCTGGGCCGAGGCCCAATTCAGCCCTACTTTTTCTTATTACGTGATCGATCATTCCACGGCGAATGCGCCGAGTACTTATACCGTTTTTGACCAAAAAGGCAGTAAAATTCGGGTCATTGAAGACAATGTTTTTGTCAAAAACCTGCAAAAGGAGTACAACGTACAACCCGTGGAGTTTTTTGCCTTCAAATCCCGTGCAGGAGTAGACCTCAATGGCTGGATGATCAAACCCGCCAATTTTGACCCCACTAAAAAACACCCAGTCCTGATGTTTCTATACGGAGGTCCCGGCAGCCAGGAGGTGAAGGACAGTTGGCGCGGCCAGAATTATTGGTGGTTTCAGATGCTGGCGCAAAAAGGCTACATCGTGGCTTGTGTCGACAACCGGGGTACCGGTGGCCGTGGCGAAGAGTTCAAAAAAATGACCTACCTCCAACTGGGCAAATACGAAACCGAAGACCAAATCGAAGCTGCCAAATACCTGGGCAATTTGCGCTACGTGGATCCAGGGCGGATTGGTATTTTTGGCTGGAGCTATGGTGGGTATATGTCTTCGCTTTGTCTATTTAAAGGTGCCAACACCTTCAAAGCCGCCATCGCAGTGGCCCCAGTGACCAACTGGAAATGGTACGACAACATCTACACCGAGCGTTACATGCGCACCGTGCAAGAAAATCCCAGTGGCTATCAAGACAATTCGCCGATCAACTTTGCGGATCAAATGAATGGTGAATACCTCCTCGTCCACGGCATGGGCGACGACAATGTTCACTTTCAACATACCGCCGAGCTCGTCAACGCCCTCGTGGATGCGGACAAACAGTACGACACCTATTTTTACCCCAATCGCAACCATGGCATCTATGGCGGCAATACCCGTTTCCATTTGTACACTAAGATGACCCAATTTTTGGATGACAAACTGAAAGGGCCGGAACAAAAACCGAGCAATGCATCTGCCCGCGAGGCACTGGATCGGGATGTGACCAAGTTTCGCCAGCAACCCATCAAGCCCAAAATAACCCAACAGCAACCGCCACAATTCAAGCAATAATGCAGGAGTTGTGGGGCAAAAAGAGCACTAATTTTTTTATAGAGCCTAAGAATGGAACTTTCCATTGACTGGTAGGTTATATTTGCAGCCAGTGGGCGTTTTTTTGCGCTCACTGGCCCAAAAAGTTTGGAGAACAATGAAAAAGAAAGCCGCTCCGGAAATTGTGAATCGCCGGGCAACCTTTGAATACCATTTTGAAACTCGCTACGAGGCAGGGATTGCCTTGATGGGCACCGAAATCAAATCCTACCGAGCCGGGCACCTCAACCTGAGTGACGCCTATTGCTTATTTGAAAAAGGTGAGTTGTACATTCACAATTTATACATTGCCGAGTACGAAAACGGCACTTATTCCAACCACATTCCCCGTCGTTTGCGCAAACTACTCCTGCGCCGCGCGGAACTGCGCAAGCTGGAACGCAAGTCCAGCGAAAAAGGCTACACCATTGTTCCCTACCGCGTGTATTTGAGCGAAAGAGGTTTTGTGAAAGTGGAAATTGCCCTGGCTCAGGGTAAAAAAACCTACGACAAACGGGATTCCATTCGGGAGAAAGACAACAAGCGCGAATTGGATCGC
>JAIYAV010000225.1 GCA_027488855.1 Saprospiraceae bacterium | reverse complement strand
CGATTGGTTCTAATTTTAAAATGCTAAACACATGATTTTGGCTACGCCAAAAAGATAATTCACCACGACGACACGACGATCACGACGTTTTGCTCCGCACCACACGACGCAAGCGTCGTGTTTAAATCGCGCAAAGCGCGAAACCGTCGTGATCGTCGTGCCGTCGTGGTGAATAAATCAAGCAGCGAAGCTGCGCTTTTGCCGCTCGAATTAGAACCAATCGGCCCTGCCTGTGAGGGGAGTACAGCCTACATTAGCTCACTATTCTACCTTTTTTATTGAATGAAAGGTAGGATTTTTGCTTACCGAAAATGTACTCCCTTCATGGCTGTCCCTATGTTTTAGAACACGGCGGTAAGCCCCGTTAGGGGCGAAATATGGGTAGCAACCGGATATCCAGGATTTTCCGAGTCCCGTAGGGACGAAATATGGGTATGTTGTCTCAAAGGGTACCCACATTTCGTCCCTACGGGACTTTGAGAAGGTCTGTTGCAATTGTTTTCTACCCACATCACGCCCCTAGCGGGGCTTTCACCCCTGAGAAAACAGAACTTAACAGCCCTGCCCTTCCAGGGGTCGGGGTTCTGAGACAAATGCACACTACCAAATGCAACGCAAAATTCCTTAAGTCAATCACATTGGGCTGAAGCCCGATCAAAAAGGGAAACCCGATCCACGCGCTAAAGCACGTGGCAATTGATGTCCTCCGAGCAAAACGTCCAGAACTGGAGATCAGGTCTAATCCCTACGGCAACACCCTCAACACCCCTTGCATCACCAAATAATGTCCAGGATAAGTACACACAAACTGGTAATCACCCGGCTTACTCGGTGCTACAAAATAGATCGTCTCCGTCGTACCCGGCTCCAATATTTTGGTATGGGCAAGTACCTCCGCCAGGTTGGGCACATAATGTAATTCAGGCCCTTTGAGGCCCAAACCCATGCCTTTTTCGCCCACTTTATTGGCCATGCCTGGGACAGTGACCACGAGGTTGTGCTGCATGTCATCGTTGTTGTTGAACACGAGTTTGACCTTGCTACCTGCTTTCACGGTCAACAAATCCAGATCGAATTTTAGGCCCGGCTTGGTACCCAGGGAAAGCACCTGATCGGGCTGGCCCCAACTTGCGGGTTGTTCGTTCAGGTTTTTACTCATGGCCGCAGCGGTACTAGTCGCTTTGGGTTCTTTTTTTCCCTTTTTCCCTTTTGCCACTGGCACCTCCGGTGTCTTCATGGCCATGTGATCATGGTTCATGGGCGCTGGTGTTACAGCAGCCACTACTTTTTGGTCAGCACTAAGGCTCGCTTTTTCACCCACTGGAATGTTGTTCATGGTGTAATAGGCAAAATCGTGGAGTAGGGGAGTGCCATCCGCCGCTTTGAAGTTTTTCAATTTCACTTCGTGGATGTAGCCTTCGCGGATGCTGTCCAATACCACTTGTACTTTTAACCCATCTTCAGAAACGATCAGGCCGCGCAGCGGGCAATTGCCCTGATTGATGATCGGGCTCCCGTATTGGTGATGGTACTCGTAATTAAAGGAAGTGAAGCCATAATTGGCAGCGCTTTTGGCCAGGCTTTTATCCACGGGCAGGGTGAATTCTATTTCAAAACCATCGGGCCGAGCGCTGATGTTTTTCATCTCAAATGGTGTTTTACCCGACCATACCAGGCGTTGCAAGGCGTACTCGGCTTTGCCTGTACTGGCCCAACCCCGGCTGGTCATGCCACCCCACATCGAGGCATCGGTACCCCAGCGCAAACGCAGCAGCCCCGAAGCCCAACCTTCGCGGAAGGGGTAACAAGCGCCCTGGTATTTGCCATTCACCCGTTCGAGGGTCATGCGCATGACTTTGGAATGGCCCTGATCGGCTACAAAATATTGGCCACTGAAGGGGCCAAAAGCCCCATTGGTATTGTCTTCAATAATGTCTGATGTCGAAATGCCCATGAGGGTGTGCGGAAACCACACACAAGGCAACTTCATTTCCTTGATTGTTTTGGCAGCTTCGTACATGGGGCGACCATCATCAACTTTGGCCAAATCCGCTTTGGTCAAACGAAGGGGAGATTCGGGTTCCTTGGTCCAGTTCAAACCTCCGGCATTGCCCGCAAAATCGCCTTTTTCCAAATGAGTTACCCGGCCAGAACCTACCCAGTCGCCCTGGTTTTCGGCATAAAAAACCTCGTCTTTGCCATTGACCCAGAAACCAGCAGGCGAGCGCAAACCCGTAGCGATGGGTTCCATTTGTCCATCGGGTTTGATTTTGAGCAACCAGCCGTGCCATTTGCCCAAACCATCGCCGTAACCCACCCAAGCTACATTGAGGGTGACGTACATGTCGCCATTGCTGTCAAACACGGGCCCATAAGCGTACTCGTGGTAGTTGCCGCTGAGGTTGAAGCGATAGATGGGTTCAAACACATCGGCGCGACCGTCGCCATCGGTGTCGGTCATTTTGGTCAACTCGCCGCGCTGGGTGCAATACAAAGAGCCGTCTTTGTAAGCCAGGCCCAGTACCTCGTGCAAACCTTCGGCGTACAATTGGTAATGGGGCTGGGTACCGTTGATCATGTAAGGGTTTTCAATCACCCAAATTTGGCCCCGGCGGGTAGCAACCGCCAGGCGACCGTCGGCCATGGGCGCCAAACCGCCTACCTCCAGCTTGATGTCTTCGGGAATGGCTACGGTTTTGAGGAAGTAATAATCCTTCTCGGTGAGGGGTTTGCCAGTTTGGGCAAAAACGCTCAAACCACAGAATAGGCAAAGTGTGGATAAAAATATTTTGATGGATTGCATTGTCATACGTTTTAGCTTATTCAGCCTTTTAAAAAATCAAGGTAGAAGCCACTTTAAGCTCGGTTTGACTGGACTCAAAAATCAATTCTTGCAGGCCGTTGTTGCTGACGATCTTGTAGCTGCTCGGATCCGCCACACGCAAGTAGTAGCGCTGGCCATCGATGGCATACAAGCCGTTGCCAACACTGCTGATGCTATTGCCTTGGGCCATGCGATAGCTGAATTTTTTCCCCGTTGGATTTTTGATCAAAGTCACTCTTTCCAGTCCAGGGGAACTTCCTGCTTTAAAACTTTCGCTGAAGGTGATGCCCTTGTATTGGTAGTTAAACGTAGGATGACGCTCTGTGGACAATTGATAACCCTTGTATTTTAAGTCTTTTTGGTCCAAAGTATCCGTTAAGCCATCCAAGGCCAGGGGGCAGCGCCCGGGCAGCATTTGACCTACTCCCATGGCACTGGCGGTTTGGGGCTCACCCCGCTCGTGCCACATATCAGTGGCATTGGCAAAATCACCCCGCCAAACTTGCAACAAAGCGGCTTGGTCAAGATCGTAAGCGTAGTGGGTGCCTTTGGGGTCGCCGACCAGGATGACCTGGGTTTTTTTCTTTTTGAAGTGTTGGAAAAAACAACGCAGCAGGCTGGGCTCTTGGGTGGGCTCTACTTCTATCAGGGGGGCCGGTGGAGGATCGGGCAAGGAGTTGCGGGTATGCAGCGCAATGGGTTTGCCATTGGTTTTTTGCAAACTCAACCCGGCGGCGGTTGGCCACCAACTGAAATTTTTCAAATAGCTGACCTGGAAACTGTGCTCTCCAGCGCTCAAGTTGGTAGTCGCAATGGAGGGATCACCGATCCATTTCCAGTCACTGGGCAGTACCTCCTTGCCATCAACACTCAATTTGCCAGCGCCGTAACGTTGGAGTATCCACTGATAATTGCCGGCCTCTTTGATGTCAATTTTGCCATTAAAAACCAGGGCCATTTTATTAACGTTGTCGGCCAGGGTGTAATCGATGGCCGCAGCTTTGCCCTCGCGGGTCACTTTGGCAGTAGACAGGGCCTCAAAGTTTTCAAATTGGCCTTCATAATATTTGTAAGTCAGCTCCTTGATCGGGGCTTCAAAATCGTTCAATAGGGCGTACTTGATGTTGCGGAAAGCGACGGGGCCGTGGTCGCCTTGAATGCGGAAAGGCGCTTTGGCCACTTCCTGATCCGATACGGCACCTCTGGTCACGCCCAGCAAGATCACGTTTTCGTGGATGGTGACGCCGTTCAGAATGATTTTGCTGAATGTGGCTGGTTTCACCTTGCGGCCCTGCGCGTCAAACTGGGGCGCTTGAAAATGGACTTGTAATTTTTGCCAAAGCCCTGGTGCCAGTGCGGCGTTGACGCGGGGAGCATGCCCTTCGTAATTGGTTTTGGTTGCTTCAATCCAGCGCGGATAAATGGCACCCGCGTCCTGGTATTTGGGCCGGGCTACACCCCAGGAGTCAAAGAGTTGGATTTCGTAACGGCTTTGTAGGTAAATACCGGAATTGGAGCCTTGGGGCAACATGAACTCGAGTTCGAGGTAAATGTCGCCGTGTTCCAGTTGGCTGTAAATGTCTGCTTCGCGTTTGTAAAGAAACTTGTCGCTGAAGTTGTCGAAGAGGACTCCGCTACCGGGTTTGGAACTCAGCAATTTATTCTCAGGACTTCCGCTGGTTTCGCCCACGATTTGCCAACAGGCGGCGGGGGAACGAAAACCAGAGAGGTCGTTGAGGGGGAGTGGACTCAGCTCGTAGAAGGTATTCTGAGCCGAAGCACTCCACACGATGAGCAAGAGGAGAAATTGCAGGGCAATTCCGTAATGTTTTGGTTTGTAAATAGTCATTGATCTAATGTTTATTGTACCGCAAAAGTGCTAAGGGCCAGGGAAAGCGCGTTAAAGCACATTCAAAAACAAAAAAGTAACGCCATATCTAATGGGCTAATGTGAAAATTTATACCCCTAAGGTGTTCTAAGGTGCCTAAGGTGGTTCAAAAAATAGGCTTTTGCGCGCTTGCGCGCTTTTGTTTTTATTTGAACCACCTTAGGCACCTTAGAACACCTTAGCAGGGCTAAATCTAATGTCTTTTGAAGTGCTTCTTGGTGAACACTTTACGCTTTCAATGTATTTGACCTAGCGCCAATGCCTTGTTTCTTCTTTGTGCCTTTGTGGCGAAATAGTTTTGTATTCTTAAAACAACAAGCCAGCGATTGTCGCCGACATGTAACTCGCCAGCGTACCACAAATGAGCGCTTTAAAGCCCAACCGAGCCAAGTCCGCCCTTCGTTCGGGTGCCAACTGACCGATTCCTCCCACCTGAATGGCGATCGAACTAAAATTAGCGAAACCACACAAAGCAAAACTGGTAATGGCAATGGTTTTTGGTTCCAGGTAATGTTTCATTTTGATCAAGTCGAGGTAGGCTACAAACTCGTTGACCACCAATTTGGTGCCCATCAAGGAGCCCGCAGCGGTCAAGTCTTTGACGGGAACCCCCATCGCCCAGGCGAAAACGAAGAAAATTTTCCCCATGATCAAATTAAAACTTAGCTGAATACCAGCCAAAGAACCAATTTTACCCAAGAACAAGTCCAACAAGGCAATCAAAGCGATAAAACCAATCAACATGGCGATCACATTCAACCCTACTCGCAGGCCATCCCCGGCACCGCCCGCAATGGCGTCGACCAGGTTGACATAGGCTTTTTCAACTTTTAACTTAACGGTACCCTGGGTTTCGGGTTCTTCGGTTTCGGGGTATACTATTTTTGAAATCACCAAAGCCCCCGGTGCGGCCATAATGCTGGCTGCCAAGAGGTATTCGGGTGGCACACCCAAAGCAATGTAAGTGGCCATCACCCCCCCGGCAATACAGGCAAAACTACCCGTCATGGAAGACATGAGCTCGGAGTTCGTCATGGTTTTTAGATAGGGTTTGATCATGATTTGGGCCTCTACCTGACCGACGAAGGTACTGGCTACGTTGGAGATGGCCTCGGCACCACTCACGCCCAACAGCCACTTCATGCCCACGGCCATGACCGATACCACCCGTTGCATGACCCCGATGTGGTACATGATGTTTACCAGAACGGCGACAAAAATGATGGTGGGAATCACTTTGAAGAAAAAGATGAAGCTGTTTTCAGGCCCCAAGACGTTGTCTAACAATCCTTTGTTGACCAACGGCCCAAATACAAAATCGGCGCCTTTGTCGGCCATTTCCAACAAACGCTGGATTTTGGCACCCAACCAGGCAAACATACTTTTGCCCACGCTGGTTTTTAGGATAAACACTGCCAATCCCCATTGTAGCAAAAGTCCTACGCCAACTGTACGATAATTGATCGCTTTCCGATTGTTGGAAAGCAAAAAGGCAATCCCCAAAATCAGAACCATTCCAATCAGTCCGATAAACCGCTCCATAAATATGCTTTAGTTAGAGCAGAAAGGTAATAGAATGTTCTGGTAATTTGGATACTGCCACGGTTTTTTTGGTTTTTGACGATCAAATTCATGTTTACACCGGCTTCGCCCTGATGAGTGCTTTTAAAATATGAATCGTTAAATCAGCGTTAAATGAACGAATGAAAGCCAAGGGAGAAAAAAACTACTGGAAAGAGTTTATATGTAGCTTTCAAATGTACACTCATGCAATTACGACTGTTACTGTTCTTGTTGTTTCTGGGCATTTACACCTCAGTTGCGGCTCAATTGATGCCCAGGTCTCCGGTTCCAGCCCCGTCTGCTCCGGCACCCGCTCCTAAAACCACCACAACCCAAGTTCAATTCATGCAGATGCAAATGGGTGACACCATTTATTTGCTGAAGAAATATTTCCTCTGCCTATTGCGGCGGGGGCCAGTACGCAATTTGAGTCAAAAGGAATTGGAAACCTTGAGCAGGTATCACCAGGATCACCTCAAATGGCTTAGCGATACCAAAAAACTATGCATGGCCGGCCTGATGGAAGGGGAGGGCGATATGCGCGAAATGTTGATTTTGTCAGCAACTTCGCAGGAAGAGGCGGAGCATTTGATTTGGCAGGATCCGGCGGTGCGGGCTGGTAGGTTTACGGTGGAGGTGATGCCTTGGTGGGGGCCGGTGGGGAGTAAGTTGTGGTGAGGCATACAGTCAATTAGGGTAGCATGGTTTTGGTGTTTAGGGTTCATAGGGGTACTTAATTTAGTTTTCGTTGCGAACGATAGTCAAAAAAAATCAGTTGAATATAGAAAATAGGATAAATACGAAATTATTTTTTTGCACATTTCACATTTATTTATCAATAATTTTGCATTTTTGCCTTTATGCGGCTTAAAATTTAAGTATTACTGCCTTGCTCGTTAATCCTTCAAGCGTTTATTTAAACAATAAGTGTGGATTGCCCATAAATTTTAAGGAAAGAGACAGGCCAACTATTGCTTTTACCCTATGGAACAAGACCTGGAAGAAGACTACGCCTTTTTTGACCGTTATTTTGAGCAAAATAAGTTAGAGGAAGGGGCTGCTGTATTGCTAAAGCGGATAAAGAGCTATGAAAGAGAGCGACCATACCCAGAAAAGGATCGGGAACGTTTGCAACACATCAGTGGGGTGCAGCAGGGATTTGTGCCCCTGTCCCTAAAGCGTTACTAAATTGTTAATCAATATATTCCAACGAAAAGCCAACAAAGTGGCTCTAAGAAAGTAGAGCATTTCGACATTTTT
>JAIYAV010000014.1 GCA_027488855.1 Saprospiraceae bacterium | reverse complement strand
ATTGAAAAATAGAAATCGGCAAAAAGTGCTTTCCAGGCAGCCGTTTGTGCAAAGGATGCATCAAACCTTAAACCGACGCTGTGCTCGTTTTCATTGAACAACAACTTTCCCTGAGCCTTAAAGGGACAATGACAAGCTTCGCTTACTGCTTTTTCTGCAGGCAATACATACACTTTACAGATACCTGAATGTGCACAATTATTTCTTGGGGATCCAAACACAACCATTACGTCAAAGCACCAATCTTGGTTTTTCTTACTATCGGTCAATGGTTTAGAACAAAAAGCCACCATACAAATTGAATTTTTATGAAATAAAAATACCATTGGCATTTAATGGCTCCAAAAACGGGATGTCTGCTCTTCTACAAAAGACATCAGCGAGAAAAAAACCACATCAATGGGTGGTTTGATCCAATTTTGTGTTCAATATTTTTGTTTGATTCACAAAGATGAACAGTCATTAGCGGGGTTAAAATTAGATATGATCAAGCTTTAAAGGAGAGGCCAAACGAGATGAAGAACTGCTCAAAAATGCTGTACCTGAACTGTTTCAAATGGGACTTGATGCGCAAAGAATTGCCAGTATTCTGAATCTTTCGCTTGAAGATGTTCAAAGCGTGATTGATCAATTGCGGGAAGAATAGAGAACCCTATTGTTAGGAAAAAAACAAAAAATTAACAGGACTACTATTATGGTAAAAACTCATTTTGATTTTGGGTCTTTTAAAAGCCTGATGAACGAGTTAAGCTCGAATTAGGGACAAAAAAAGAGGGCTCCCCATCTCCATGAAGAGCCCCCAAAATATGCTAATAACGAATTTTCTACTCTAAGAAGCACTACACTGCGGGGAGATTTCTCAACCTCCCCACTGTAGCTAAAATATCATGAAAAAATCTATCGGTTCATCAGTACCAATTTCTTGGTCGCAGTAAAGTCACTCGTTTCCAAAGTGTAGTACATCACGCCGCTGGCCCGCAGTTGCTCCTGCTTGAGGATCACCTGGTTGTTGCCTTTGGTGTAATTGCCTTCCACTTTGTAAATCAAGGCCCCTTTTAGGTCTCTTACCGTCAGTACAGCGCGGGTTGCGCTGGGCAGGTAAAAGCCGATTGAGGTGGCGTCAGCAAAGGGGTTCGGAGTGTTTTGGTACAGAGCAGCTTCATCGTGAATGCTGCTGTTGCCAAAGCTCAATTGAACTCCCATTACTTCGTTGTGCTGGTTGTAGGCTTCGATGTTCGTCCGGCGGCTGCTGAGCTTCAATACCTCGCTCAAGTTGCTGGCCGTGTTGGCTTTTAGTTTGAGGGTGAAGAGGATTGCATCGTCCTGTAGGGGCGCCCGTACGAAGGAGGTGGTGATGACACCTTCTTTTTGGAACAAACCAAAGTTTTCAGCTTTCATCACTCCGTAATCCAATCCAATGATTTCAGCCGCTTCAGCTACCTGGAGGGTAAACTGGAAGCCTTGTAGTTGCGCTAGGTCTTTGGCCCGGAAAGGCACCTCGTACGTTTGTCCAACTTTCAGTGATTGTTCTGTAGTATTTAGGATCATATCCTTTGCTCCACGAATTTCACTGGCTATTGCACCACTTGCACTGGCATTGCCATTCACGTCGCCCATTTTGATGGCGATGAAGTCGGCTTTAACCTTACCTGCCAGGTCGTTCACATTCACCACTTCGGGGAAGGCATCGGCCCAAGGATTGGTACCAGCAGCGAAACGGTAGCTGGCATCGATGAATTTCCAGCTCGGCACACTTGTAAACTTGGTGTCGAGGCCCAGGATCAATTTCCGGATCTGGATCATGTCCAGGGTAGAAATTGACTTGGAATTGTTCACGTCTGCAGCAATCAAGCGGTATGCGTTGGTAATCAATTGTGAGCCCAGGATGTGCTTTTGCAGCAGTACCAAGTCGAAGGTAGATACCCCGTTCAGGTGGTCTTTGTCCAATTGAGCAGTTACGGTGAAGTCGCTGCCTTTGGTCAGACTGCTGAAGGTATAGCCGCCAGTGCTGCTGGTATTGTAGGCCATTTGGGCACCACCACTCAGATCAACATTTACACCAAGTACGGGTTCCAGATCGTCGGTAGTAATCAAACCACTGATTTCACCAGCGGTGATGCTGCCAGGAGCACATACCTTGCGGTTGTCCTGTACTTCTACATAAGTGACGCAGAAGTCGTGGTTGCCGCGTTCGTCCCAAGCGTGTAGTTCAACCAGAATGGTTTTGCCTGCATCGGCACAAGTAAGGTTCAAGCTGGTCTGGTTGGCATTTGCAGCCTGGTCTACCCGGTTGATCGAATACTTGGTGATCAATTTCAAGCCATCTTTGGTTTCAGGACCCTGACCGTTGCAATCATAGATTGGAGAGGCAACGAAGTCTTTAGCCCATACGGCCATCATACCACCACCGTTGCCGTCGGGCATCAGTTCGGTGCTCAAGCCATTGATACAGATCGGTGCTGGTGCCTTGCAGTCTTGGACTACAAATGGGATCCGGGTGGGTACACTCAGGTTGCCACATTCATCGCGACCTACCACAATCAGGTCATGCAAGCCTTCGGGCAAGTTGCTCACGGTGATTTCAAACTTGCCGTTGCCCAAGTCCTTAGTGCTCCAGCGTGGTGTAGCATACATGATCATCTTGCCTGCATCCAGGGTCTGGAAGGGTGCAATCATCAGCATGTGACGCTCCAACTCTACTTTGTCCGTACAGTTGTCTTTGATCGTCACTACCTTGGTCACACTGGCTACACAAGCCGTTGGGCTGGTACAGAAGGTATCGCGGATACCCGTTACTACTGGCCGCTCAGAGTCGTACACTTTGATGATTTGGGTGTACATGAAGCTGTGGTAGTATTCATTGGAACATTTTGGTAACGTTGCGTTCAAGCTAGACTTGTAGGCATTTTTAGGTGCCGTATCGCCCAAAAGGTGCAAGTCTTTGCTTTCGTTGATGCTCAGGTTTTGAGAGAGATAGAACTCTTCGTCTCCATCGCGGTCTTCATCCCGCACCAGTACATAGGTGGCTACTTTTCCGTAGTTCTCAAAAGTTGCGCGGTCTACCAGGTATACATGGCCTTCCGCCATTGGATCGCCACAAACGTCGTTGTAGGCACACCAGTCGATTACGGTATAGGTACGGAAAATCTTGTAACATTCGTCGTCAGATGCATCGTAACGTTTGTCCGTTACATTGACTGCGAGTAGATCACAACCCAGTTCGTCCTTGATCAGCGTATCTACGATTGGCGTTTTGCAATCGAAGTTCGCGTCTTTAGGGAAGCAGATGTTGTATTCGCGTAGCGGCAGTACCCGGATGATTTGTTTGCAAGTCACACTCACTGGGCCTTTACCGGTTTCTTTGGTGATGGTCCAGATGCGCTCAATCGTTCCAGCACCACACTTCAGTTTTTTCACCACCGTATAGGTTGTATCTACCGACAGGCAGAGGTTACCACTGGAGATGATCACGTCGCCAAATACTTTGGCGGAAGCGGTTTTGGAATCGATAAAGAACAGGTTCTTGTCGTCACAGTGTACGGTCACTTCCCATGGAGCGATGCACACGGGTGGTGTTTTATCCTCGATGGTGATGTTGTTCCAGCAGAAGCTGCGGTTGCCCATCCAGTCTTGACCCCAAAGTTCAACCATTACGCTGGCTGGGTCACAGCAGAAGAAGGGTACAGAATCCAACATGGGCGACATCAGCGCACCAGCCGTAGAGATGCGGAAGTACTCCAGTTCATCGGCTACTTTGTTGCGGTTTTCGTCGATGTAATCCTGTGGCTTCGTAGAGTTCGGATCGTAAGCGTCGATCTTTCCGTTGCCGTTGGCGTCCACAAAACGTGGCATCCGCATGAATGATGCTGCACAATCGCCCACTGGGCGGCGAACTTTCATCCACAGAATTGGTCCGCAGTTGTCGGAGCTACCTTCGTTGATGTCTGCCGCAGCTACTTTGGCGTTGCCCAGGTTGTCCCGCGTGATGACCAGTTTGTCGTCACAAACCATTACCGGAGCGACCCGATCTACGATGCGGATAGGCACCAAAATGGTCGTTGAACCGTAGCATACGTTGGCGACCGTTACCTGGATGAAGTAAGCCCGAGCGGTATCCTTCAACATGGGTAAGCCAGTAATCGAGTACCCTTTCTCACTGTCGCCGGTAACTTTTACACCTAGCGGCGTTTTCATTTCGTATTCTCCAGTTGGCAGTCTGTCCAAATCGAAGACTGGCTTGCGCTCAAGTACCACGATGTTGAAGCTCCACTTGCTGGTTTCTTCGACAATGAAGTCCGCTTTGCTGAACAGGAAGCTTGCTTCGCAATTCATTGGGCCAACCGAGTATTCAAGTACGTCGCCAGCATCGTAACCTTTGGCCAGGTTGTCGTCGTTTGGATCTGCTTTAGGTGCGTTGGTGTAGCCGGTTCCGATGTATTTATCGTGATCCAGGTCTTTCACTTTCACTACTGGCGCAGTAGCATCCCCAACTACGATGATTTGATCCCAGCTGTAGATGTTGTTGTACCAGGTAGTATCAGCGTAGCAGTCACCAACAGCGATCAGGTAGTCTGGATAGTTGGCACCAGTTCCGTAGCACCAGTCGATGATCGACCAGCGGCGGATGATCTTGCGACCACACTCTCCGGTGCTGAACACACTTTGATCGGTGTAATTCATTGCAAATCCACAGTAGTCTTTACCGGTCAGGTAGATGCGTTTGCCAGCACCATTGAGGTAATAAGGCACAGACTCCAGGAGTTTGTACTTGTTCACCATGTCAATTGGCTTCAGGTCATTGTCACCAACGGCGAGGTTTGCAGGCAAATCAATTTTACATTTAGGTAAAACAATCGTCGGACGTTTGAAGTAGATGTACTGCGTACAATGGCCTATGTTGCCAAACTCATCACGGAAGTAGAAGGTTCTGGCAATTTGAGCGTAGTTGTAATTGTTGCTTGCTTGATCATTACAATCAGCAATGTGCGTCAACACGTCGCTCACTTTGTCCAGTACAGGGGTGCCGCAATTGTCGGTAGCAGTAGCCAGACCAGTGAAGTAAGCATAGTTTGCATCCGTCCAGGACTTCTTCACGTTGAATACACTATCCACATCGGTGCATACAAAAGTGTAGATGCTATCTGGATATTTGCGGCTGGTATTCTCTGGACAAGTCACCACTGGCACACTCTTGTCTTCGAAGTTCAAGCGGCCCCACAGTGGGTTACAATGGTTGGCCACACTTTTCACTTCGTAAGTCAATTCGCGACCAAGGTAGTTGGTTGCGTCGAATGGAGTCCGCCAAGCGGAAGACCAAAGCGTAATACCGGTTTTCTTGTCGACGATGATCACGCGGTAGTAGCTGCCTTCGGGATATTTGTCAAATCCACAAGCATCTACGTGGTTCGGTACCAACAAATCGGCAGTCACCAGGGCTTGACAGTTTGCATCCAAACGGATGTTCACATCTCTTACCCCACTGTTCCATCTGGTTTTCAGCCAGCAAGAATCATTTTGGATGGTCTTGTCGTTTTCATCCAGGTACTTGTCGCGTCCAGTCACGTTTGGTGCAGAGAATGGCGGCAAATAAGTACCACGGAAACCACGGTCGGCTACCATACCTTCGAAAGCGATACCATCGCCACCGGCAGGATAGTTCAAACCAACCATGTTCATTGGATCGTCAATCTCATCACTCAAGTCACCTACTACGATGGATTTGCCAAAACGTGGGCTCTTCACAAAGTAGTCAGTCAATGGCCGCTTGGCACCCGTTTGTTTGTTGAAACCAACCGCACGAGCCGTCACACTGGCTTGAGAAGACCAAGGATATTTGTTGGTCTTGGTTGGATCAATTTCAAACTCGATGCGTACACAGATGATCGAATCACCAGGCAGGTAGAAGCTGCTGTTTTCCTGGGTTGGCACCAACAAGCTGGTGTTGGCATTGCCATCGTAAGCGGAATTCACCTTCAGGGCAGCAATGGCCGCCGTCATGGCTTTTTTCACTTTCACGCCAGCAGGTGAAGTCACGTAAGAGCTATCGATGATGCTAACCTTTGGTTTTGTCGCAGTATACAGCGCATCACCGTAGGCATTTTTCAGGTTCAAGAAGGCTTGCAAACTATCGAGTGGCACTTCTTGTGGGTTCTTCATACATAGGTGCATGATCACGTTGAAGTTGCCGCAAATCTGGCTCGTTGGGTAGTTCACCCCTACGATGTCCAGGTTGGCTTCGATGTTTGGTTCGTCAACCCAGCCGAAGTCGATGGTTTGGTTGTACAAACTATCGGGAACCGGATAGGCAGACATCAGCTTCATGTTCGCAGCATCCAGGGAATCCAGTTTGCCACGCTCACCCTTAGGTTGAGGAGTAATACAAACCTCTGGCTCGCGACTGTTGCCATCGTTGAAGCGGATCAGCGCTCCAGGCATGCCGTCACTGTCATTTTGGTCATTCACCCCTGGGTTGTCCTTGAGGGTCAACACACGGTGACGAGGCCAAGCATTGACAAAGCTGGCGCTGTCTGGCTGCAAGTACTTCTTCGGAATCAGGTAATAATTGCCAGGAATCAAGCCGATGAACGAGTACAAGCCTTGCGCATTCGTTCTGACGATTTGTCCGGGCGTATCATTGCTCGCAGGTGGCATGACAGGGTTGAGGTGTGGCGCAATCGACAGGTTGTACAACACGTCGGTCACTGCTCCGGCAGAACCCATGGTTTTTTGGTACCCAACGGTATCAAATTTACCAGAAAGTTCGTCTACACCACCCCATACCAGTACCAACTGGAGGGTATCTACAAAGTCGTTTTCATTCTGATCACCTTTCACGTCGTGGTCAAACCAGGCCAGGTTACCCACTTTAGCAATCGGTACAGCGTAGTCTTCCACTTCACCACGTGGGTAGGCCAAGCCTGTGTTCACGTAGGGAGAAGTAGTGCTGTGGTAGGCATTGTTGTCGGGGCCAACGTTGGCTTCCCAGCTCAAGCGGTAGCGCATGAAGGCTGTTCCATCGCGGTATACGGCATCCAGCGGTACACGGAAGGCGAAAACCTGCATTTGGTTCACACCACCGGGCATCAGTGGGTTGTTGTTGGCAGCGATGGTAGCTAGGTTCGTCTGGCTAGTGCCAACTGCGGTAAAGGTCAGTAGGTCGGAAGCATCATTCAGGTCGCCATCGCCATTGAAGTCGATGAAAGCGCGGAGGTATGCAGCTTTGTTCACATAACCAGTTGCGGTTGGGTTTCCTGCATTGGCTGCAGTATCCTGAGCGGTATAGGTTACTTTGATGTAAGCCAATTCGCCAGGGATCATTGGGCTCAAGAGGCGTACACCCGATTCGTCATCGGTAGTGAGGCCTTTTTTGAACTTGCCTTGGCCGTCGTCGTCGCCGCCGTTTTTGCTGCCTGCGTCTGCGTCTGGTTGGCCATTCAGCTCGCCGTCGACGCCTTCACCCAGGTACAACTTGGGCTGGATGGCGTGGCGTGGGCCAAATTTGTTGGCAAACAATGCAGAAACGGAGTCGCGCAGGGTCAGGTAGCTGGTTCCTGCTACAGGTAAGTCACCGTAGTCGAAGCCTACGTAACCGAAGTCACGGGTTTCGTCGTATTGGCCATCAGGGAAACCGTTGATGGTCGTTTGGTCATTGATGCCGTTAGGATGTGCTTCAGTGGTACACAAGCCCATTGGGTCAAAGATCATAAAGGTATCGCGGGTAATCCGGTCGTCAATCAGCAGATCATCGCCGTTGCTGTTGTTTTTCACACAAGCATCGTCGGATGGATCAGGGTTGTTGAAAGTAGCGGTCATACCGGCTGGATCGGAAACGATCAAGCGGTAGGTTGGTTTGACTACTCCGGATGGATCCAGGTTGCCAATCAAGCCACAGAAGTAATAGCGACCGTTTATGTCCGTGGTATCGTGGTAGATGTACTCCAGGTCGTTGGTACCGAAGATACCATCAGGTCCGGCGTACTCCAACTTGATGGGCACATTCGGAATCACGGGTTCGTTGATGTCCTGAAGGCCATCGTAATCGCGGTCTTCCCATACCAGGTTGCCCACTTTGGAGAGTGGCATGTAGTAGTCTTCCACTTCACCACAAGGGATGCGGCCTTCGGTGTAGTTCAGCTCAGGGGCCAAAATTCCATCGGGGCCCAAACGTGGGTTCTCACTCAAACGGAAGCGTGCAAACATGTCACCCTCGAAGTACTTGGCATCAGCGGGTACTTTGAAGCACACGATTACTTTGCCGTTGCCTTGAGTCATGTACAATTTTTCCAGTTCCAATGCGCCAGTGTTGCCTTCGATTGGAGCAGCAGCGCCATTCAGTTTGGTCCAGGCGAGTTTTTCACCTGCATCCAAAGTGCCGTTGCCGTTGTAATCGATCCAGGCATTCAAGTAGCCATCGGGGCCGTTGAAATTGTCTGGCAATGCGTATTTCAGTTCGATGCAAGCCTCGTAGCCAGGAATCAGCGGGGTCATGAAGCGGATACCGTCGCCGTCGTCGGTGCCCATGCCTTGTTTCCAGCTGTTTGGATCGGTGTCGGTTGCGTCATCTCCTTGGTCGTTGCCGTAGGCTTTGGAGCCAGCTTCGTCGTCGGGGTTGCCATCCAACTCAGCGTCAATGCCCATACCTAGGAAGAAGTCAGGTTTCACAATGTGTCGAGGGCCGTTTTCGGCGATAGTGGTATTGTATTTCACACCGGTGCGATCAAGCTCTTGGGGTAGGTCACCAAAATCAAGTGGTGTAAACCCGAAGTCAAAACGCTGATCGGTCTGCTTGTCAGGGAAAGTCCCTACATTATTGACATCTAGCAGGTTAGAAAGGTCTTGGTCGCCAATACCTTCTTCACCTTCCACTCGCTCACAGATTTCTTTCTGATTGTCGATCGTGAAAGTACCGCTGTGCGACAAGGTGCGTTGGGTGGTCAAATTGCGGGCAGTTTCCAGACCGTCGCTGTCTTTGTCCTCATCTTGTGCATTGGTCACGAGGTTCGGACGGGTTGGGGTCAGGTCTTTTGGTCCCAAAACCACCACGTCGTAAGTTCCTTCGATCAAACCACAGAAGTAGTAGAAGCCAGGTTTGGTGCTCGCATCTTTGTAGGTATAATTGCTAGTGGTATCGTAATAAATGCGGTCGTCGCCTACAGCAGTCAGCGGGAAGCTGGCGTTGCTCAGGCTGGTTTCAACGGTACCATTGGCACCTGCGTACACCAGTGCAACGACTACATTGTTGATGCCCAGGTCTTCTTCCAGGTCATCCTGCTGGCCATTCCAGTTGCGGTCTTCCCATACGAGGTTACCCACTTTGGCCAGTTTCACCATGTAGTCTTCCACTTCCCCGGAAGGGACAATGGTCGTTTCGTCAAACTTGGCAGGGCCATCCGCAGAAAGTCCACCCGTTGGGCTCAAACGAACCCGCACAAAAGCGGTACCGTCATTGAACACTGCATTGAAAGGCACTCGGAAGCAAAGGTTCACCACTTGATTGGTGCCAGCAGCCAAGGTGCCTCCACCAACAAAGCTCACCTGCTCGCCTGCTTCCAATTGGCCGTTGCCGTTGAAGTCGATCCAAGCTTGCAGTACTGCACCACCCACGGGGGCAGTGTAAGTCACTTCGATACAAGCGTCAAAACCTGGTACCAGTGGGGTAATGAAACGAATGCCGTCTTCATCGTCGGTACAGGCTTCACCTACCCCAAACTTGCTGCTGCGGCCATCATCACCCACACCCTGATCGCCGTCTTTGCCGTCAAATACACCAGCATCGTCGTCGGGTGTACCATCGCGTTCAGCATCGGCACATTTGCCCAGGCGCAGCACGTCGTTCAGTACGTGAACGGGGCCGTTTTCGGCCATGGTGGTATTGAAGTCTTCACCTTGTGGCTTTTCAGGTAAATCGCCGTAATCCAGACCAGCAAAGCCGAAGTCGTGGGTTTGGTCGGTTTGGTTATCTGGGAAAGTACCCACTACATTGGGGGTATCTTCCAAGCCATTCTCACCAGTAGGCAAGTTGGTTACATCCACAATCGTCAAGGTCTCCATCACCATCGTCAAGTCCATTCCGGTGATGCTGCCGTCGCTGTCGATTACATCAACAGTATTGCCAGCAACATTGGCGCGGGTTGGCGTCATGTCTTCCGGTGTCGGTACGATGATTTTGTAGTTGCCAGGGATCAAACCACAAACGTAGTATTCACCATTGGCGTCGGTTACGGTTGGATAAGTTTTGTTGTCAGCAGTAGTGGCAATGTTGCCGTCTTCACCTGCCCAGACCACATTTACTGGTTGATCGGCGATGCCGTCTTCTCCAGCGTCCTGACGGCCGTTGAAGTTTTCGTCATTCCAAACCAGGTTGCCAATTTTAGCCAGGTTTACTTTGTAATCTTCTACTTCACCATCAGGTGCCTGACCAGTAAAGCCAAGGCCACGGATGGTGCTGATCCGCCAGCGCATGAAGGCCATTCCTTCGTTGAAGGTAGCATCGGCTGGTACGATGAAACAAACTTTGGTCACTACACCAGTGCCGCTGACAAGGGCACGATCGGTGGTCACTTGTTCATTGGCGTCAAATTTGCCATTGCCGTTCCAGTCGATCCAGCCTTGCAGGTAGGAGATAGTGCCCGCTGGTACATTGCTGATTACTTCTACACAAGATTCTGATCCTGGCACCATTGGGCTCAACACCCGAATGCCGTTTTCATCGTCCGTGCCATTGTTGTCGTCACCGTTGGCCATTGCCGCAGGCTGACCGTCTACGTCTATATCCACGCTAGGGCCCAGATAGATCAAGGGGATCTCCGGAGTCAGGCTTGGATCAGGTACGGTGTGGCTTGCGCCATTGTTGGCGATGGTAGTTGGGAACATTTCCCCTTGTGGCATTTCTGGCAAGTCGCCAAAATCGCGGCTGATGAAACCGAAGTCAATCGTTTGATCAACTTGATTATCAGGGAAGTTTTTCACTACGTTGGTTGCGAATCCATCTATCAATTCTTGATCTTCGATGCCGTCTTCACCAATTGGGTTATCCAGTACGTTTTCAATCGTAAAGGTTTCGACTGATTTATTTGCACCAGCAATTTGAGATTGATCGCCATCGCTGTCGCGGTCATCTTCCAAACCTTGGTCGGCGGTAGTCGTAACCATGTTAGTTGGATTCATGGCGATGATCTTGTAATCACCCTCAATCAATCCGCAGAAATAGTACTCACCACGCTTGTCATCGGGGCCAGGAGCACCAATAACAGGGTTGCCGAATTTGTCCAAAGTAGCCGTTTGGGTCGTATACAGTCGATCGTCGCCAACCAGGTTAGCAGGATCGGTCGATTGTACTCCATTGGCACCACCCCAAATCAGACTCACCATTACGCCATTGATGCCGTAATCTTTTTCTGATTCATCTTGGATGCCGTCGGCATCGCGGTCAAACCAAACGATGTTACCAACTTTGGCCAAATTCAGTTTGTAATCTTCCACTTCACCAATCGGAACTACTGAAGCTGGATTGGATTTATCTGGTCCATCTACACCCAAACCTCCAGTGCTGCTCAAACGGAAGCGAATGAAGGCCATGCCGCGATCGTAGATCGCAGTAGAAGGTACGGTGAAACAGTATTGTGTAGTTTGGGTTCCGGCAGTAACCAGGCCGCCATTGCTCAGCGCCAATTGCTCGCCAACTTCCATGATGCCATCGCCGTCGAAATCAATCCAACCTTGCAAATAAGCATTGCCTCCGGTAGTGTTGGTCGTTGTAGCTTCAATACAAGCCGTAAAGCCAGGTACGAGTGGAGTGATGAATTTGATGCCATCTTCATCGGCACCATCGCCGCCGCCGTTTTTGCCCGCATTGGCATCTGGTTGACCATCGCGTTCGCGGTCAACAGTAGCACCCAAGCGCAGGTCAGGCGTAATGGCGTGGATTGCGCCACCTTCGGCCATGGTGGTATTGTAATTTTTGTCTTGTGGTAAATCACCGTAATCAAGGCTACCAAAACCAAAGTCATGGGTTTGATCGAATTGATTGTCAGGGAAACCATTCAGGATATTCGGGCTGTCCTGCAAACCGTTTTCACCGGTAGGTAAAGTCAGAACATTCCCCAGGTTAACGGTTTCCATCACCATGGTCAAATCCATACCGGTAATGGTACCGTCGCTATCGGTCACGTCATTACCGCCTAGATTGGCGCGGGTCGGCGTCATGTCCGCAGGGGCGATTACCGTGATTTTGTATGTTTCATCACTCAATAAGCCACAGAAGTAATAAGTTCCGTTGGCAATGGTTGAGGTGGAATAAACCTGATTGTCGTTGGTGGTTGCCAGGTTGCCATCCAAACCAGCCCAAGTCAGGGTAACTGGCACATTGGCAATACCGGGCTCTCCTGCATCTTGCTGACCATCAAAGTCATAATCTTCCCAAACCAGGTTACCCAACTTACCCAGGGGCAGTTTGTAATCTTCAATTTCCCCAAAAGGTACTGGTGCAGTTTGGCTGTTGGCAGTCAAACCACCCGTTGGGCTCAAACGGAAACGGACGAAAGCGTTGCCAGCCGCAAAAGTTGCGTCTGTAGGTACAGTAAAGCAGAAGGTTTGGGTAGTCATACCTGCGTTAGGAATAATCCCGCCGCCATTCTGAAAGCTCACTGCTTCGTTTGCATCAAAAATGGTATTGCCATTCCAGTCTACCCACATTTGTAATACCGCAGCACCAGCTGAGGTATTCATGGCCGTCACTTCGATACAAGCTTGGTTGCCAGGAACCATGGGGGTGAGGAAACGGATGCCGTCTTCATCATCGCCGTTGGTACAGGTACCAAATACCGCGAGGCCAGGAGTGCCGTCGTCGCCACCGCCCATCAAGCCAGCCATTGGATCAACGGTTGCGTTGACTTCACTGTCGGCACAAGTACCCAGTTTCAGGCTTTCGGTTACAATGTGTTTCGGTCCGTTAGGATCAGTTGTGCCATAAGTATTTGGCAAGTCGCCGTAATCAAAACCAACTACCTGGATGGTGTGGTCTTCAATTTCCCCGGATTGAGCGGGGCCGTATGGAGACATGGGCTCATCGGCGTCGTTGAGGCGCAGTCTGATGCCCAACGTCTGGCCAACTACTGCCGAAATAGGCACAGGAATGGCCACCGTTGCATTAAGAGCGCCGTCTGGAACCGTGACGAAAAACATTTCACCAGCTCCAAAGTCGCCATTTTTGTTGAAATCGATGTATACGGTCAGTTTGGCATCCTGCCCCGTCATGTTCATGACTGGCACCACCAGGTTGGTCGTCTGGGTGAGGGTAAACAGGGGCAAATTGCCCGCGTCTATTCCATCTTCGTCATTGGCACCTCCAGCAGGGGTGGAGTTGTTGTCGTCGCCAGTACCCGCAGTATTGCCTGCATCTACGGAAGGTTGGCCATCCAGTTCGTCGTCTACCCGATTGCCGATTTTCAAGGTGATCGTAGTACCTGCGGCGTCAGTGGTCAGCTTATGGCTTGGGCCATTATCGCTGGTCAAAGTACGGTGATCCGCAGGAGTTGTAGGTGCACCAGGGTTACCAGAAGTGTTGGTCAACGCATCGTTCAAGTCACCGTAGTCAAAAGCCATTACGGTGGCCACGTAATCTTCTACTTCCCCATCGGGCAGTGGGCCATCAGGAGACATCACGGTATTAAAAGTAGCATCGGTACTGATCCGGAAACGGATACCAATCGGACGATTCAGTACCGCTCCTGGAGGAGGTGTAACATTTAGTAAGGTTACACTGGTTGCCAAATTGGCTACCGTAATCGAGTACATTTCATTGGCATCGCCAAAGTCGCCATCACCATTCCAGTCAAAGAAACCCACCAATTTGGCAGGGCTGCCCGTCATGTTCATTACTGGAATCACCAGATTTTCTGCTTTGTTGCGGATGAACATGGGCAGGGTTACGCCGTTTTCGTCGTCACCTGCGTCGTAATCAGCTGGGCCGTCTGCTTCAGTATCATCACCTGTTGCGGTAGCATCGGGATTGCCGTTGCTGTCGTAGTCTACACTTGCACCCAGTTTCAGGATTGAGCCGAGGCGGTGAGATGGACCATTTTGGGCTGCCGTTGTGTTGTATGGACTGGGCAAATCGCCGTAATCGACTGGGATAAAACCGAAGTCGAAAGTGTGATCGTTTTGACCAAAATCAACCAGCGAAGCTGAAATTTCAGGAACACCAGCATTCAGAGTGGCGTCGTTGTCGCTATAGTTGGGCAAACCCGCACCACCTACATTTGAACCAGTCAGCACCATGCGCTGGAGTGGCGTACCGTTGATGCCACCATTGTTGTATTGGGTGGCAGGAATACGGATGATGTAGCTGTTGGCTGGGCCAGGGTTCAAACCACCTGAAACATTGGTGTCGTTGAAGTAATAGTTGCCCGTAGCATTGGTCACCGTGGTGCCAACAATTGCGTTGTTCAACAACAACTGCACAGTCACTCCTTCGATGCCCCTTTCATCCCCGTCTTGTACCCCGTCGCCGTCTTT
>JAIYAV010000082.1 GCA_027488855.1 Saprospiraceae bacterium | reverse complement strand
GTAGGGGTATGTGAACAATTGAACCCGGGGGAAACGGTACTTTTTGACGATGGTTTGATAGAAGCGCGGGTAGAAAAAAATGAACCGGGCAAGGCCAAATTGCAGATTTTGCGCATCTCCAGCAAAAAGCCCTACCTCAAACCCGAAAAAGGCATCAACTTCCCCGATTCCACCTTGTCAACCCCCGCCTTCACGGAATACGATAGGGCCTGTTTGCCTTTTATCCAAAAATACGCCGACATTGTAGGTTATTCCTTTGTGCGCAATGCCCACGACATGGCCCAGTTGCAAAAAGAATTGGGGCCAAGAAATAAATTGGGCTTGGTCCTTAAAATTGAAACGCCAGAAGCGGTTAAAAATCTGCCAGAGTTGTTGTTTAGTGGCTTAAAAGGCGAAAAAGTCGGCGTGATGATTGCCCGAGGTGATTTGGCGGTAGAAATTGGGTTCGAACGCATGAGTGAAATTCAGGAAGAAATCCTCTGGATTTGTGAAGCAGCCCATGTACCTGTCATTTGGGCCACCCAAGTACTGGAAACCCTCAACAAATCGGGCGTAGCCACCCGCTCGGAAGTGACCGATGCCGCTCATGCCGCCTTGGCTGAATGTGTCATGATCAACAAAGGCAACCACATCATCCGCACCATGGAAGCCTTGCGGGACATTTTGATCCGCAGTGGTGGCCACCACGTCAAAAAACGCTATACTTTTCGGCCCCTTTTGATTGCTACCCGCTTTATGACCCGATAAAGTTTTGAATAATTGGCAAGTTTTTGACGAATTTTTAGTTAAAAAATGATATTTCAGTTGATACAACGAATTTTTAGTTGTATCTTTGATTCATGAAGAAGTTAAACGAAAAGGAAGAACAGATCATGCAGATCATTTGGCGGATGGAGAAAGCCTTTGTCCGCGAGATTATGGAGGAACTGAATGATCCTCAGGTTCCTGTAACAACCATTTCTTCATTGGTGCGCAAACTGGAGACCGAAGGTTGGCTCGATCACGAAGCCTTTGGCAAAACCCACCGCTATTTCCCCTTGATCAGTATGGAAGCATACCGCAAGGCCAGTGTATCCCAGATCAAGGAGCATTACTTTGCTGGTTCCACAGCCCAACTCCTCTCCTACTTCCTGCGGGAAGAAAAAACGGATGTTTCGGAAATTGAACGTTTGCTGGAAGAACTTAGACAATCAGAATCTAATGGGCAATAAAAAAATAAATGTTCATTTTGCCAAAGGATTAGATAAGTAAACGGTTCATTTCAAGTATCTTATCTAATCCTTTGGCTCAAAAAAAATGAACACTTATTTTTGCCCCACTACTAAATGATCGCGGCATGAATATCATCGCACCTACTTTTTTCACGTTGTTCTGTTCTGCGCTTTGCCTGCTGGCTTTTGGACTGCTGTACGAGCGTTGGATGCACCGGGAGTCATTTTATCAGGCCAATCGCGCTTATTTGCTCATCACGCCGTTGATTGCCTTGTTGATTCCTCATTTACAAATTGAAGTCGATCTGGCGGCCAATCCACACCCGGCGGTGCTGATGTTGGAGCAAACCCAACAAATACCCGCCGAGTGGTTGCGTTTGTTGATGCCACCACCGAAGGTATGGGTCTTGTCCTGGGGTACTACTATATTGCTGGTGTATGGTGCCGGGGTCATGATCAGTCTGGGCCGTAGCTTGATCAGCTACCTCAAAATATGGCATTGGATCCACAGCGGCAAGGTTCATGATATGGGCGATTGGAGTTTGGTCGAGCAAGAAAATGTGCCCGAAGCCGCCTCTTTTTTCAAGTACATCTTCTGGCAAAAAAAAGACCCCATGCCCGCTATGGTTTTGCAGCATGAACTGATCCATGTGCAGCAAGGGCACAGTTGGGATGTTTTGCTGATGGAATGCTGGATTGCGCTGTATTGGTTCAATCCCCTGATTTACCGCCTGCGCCAACGTTTGCAGGAAACCCACGAGTTTATAGCCGATGCGGGCGTCATTGAGGCCCAAGGTTCAAAATATGCCTATGCATGCCTTTTAGCTTCACAACAACAAAAATTGGAACAAATGCCTTACAACACTTTTGCAGCACAATTGAATACGCGGCTACGGCGCATGACCCAAGTGGGATCGCCACAATGGAAAGCCATTAAATACGCCCTTTGTTTGCCACTCGTACTGAGCCTGGCACTGTTTTTTTCGGTGAATTATTTGCAGGCCTTGCCATTGCCTACTGGTGAGATTACCTTGGGTGAAAGCATCGAAGAAATAGCAAAAGCACCGGTTTTACCTGTAGCAGTTCCAGCGGTACCGCAAAAAACTGTACGTGGTCAATTCAAACTCGATAAAATCCCAACCCTGAAATTGGATACAGTCCCGGTACAAAGTACAATCAAAATTACGAGTACATCAGGAACTAGTGTGAACGTCATCACCAATACTGAGACTTATACCCTTGGTCAAAATGGTATGGTTTCTAATGGTCCTGGTAAGCCCCTGATTATCATTGATGGAAAAAACATGGGTAAAACGAAAGATGGTGCCGACAGCGACCCAATGTCCAAGCTGGATCCCGGTAAAATCCAATCGATCACAGTACTCAAAGGGGAGTCGGCTATCGCCATCTACGGCGATGAAGGCAAAGACGGAGTGATTGTGGTGAGTACCAAAGGATATAAAGGTGGCGAGGTCAAGGAGATCAAATTGAACAACGTCAATATCAACAATAACGTTGTCACAGGTACCAATCCCGGCGAGTCTATGGAAGTTAGGATCACCAACATCAATGAGATTTCCGGTAATGTGGAAAAAGTCAACATCGATGCAAGTCAAAACTCCGAGGGCTCAGTAAGGGTTAAATCCAATATAGATGGCCGCCCCTTAATTGTAAAGGATGGTAAAGTACTGGGCCGCCTTCACAAAAATGAATCCGATGAGCCTTTAAAAAGAATTGACCCAGGCACCATTAAGTCCGTCAACATCATCAAAGGAAAAGCGGCTATCGACAAATATGGCAAAGATGCCGAAGATGGCGTGATTGAGGTAGAGACCAAAAAACAATAGCAAAACCTGGTTCTCGATAAAATTGTGTGCCAAAATCAAAAAGCGCTTAATTTTGGCACACAATTTCACCTTAGTAGTGGGGCAAAACAAGTGCTCATTTTTCCTGAGCTAAAGGATTAGATAAGGCACTTAAAATGAACCGTTTACTTATCTAATCCT
>JAIYAV010000009.1 GCA_027488855.1 Saprospiraceae bacterium | reverse complement strand
TTATGGCAAAGCCAAAGTCGTCACTCAGCCCTATTATTTGAAAGAACTTGGCGCTGAATTTGACTTCATCAAACGAGAATATGAATACTATTTCAAATGTAAAATAAGAATGGACTAGGGGCGATGGTAATTGGCAAGTTCTAAACTTAGGATCAACGACCAGCGGCAGAGCCGCCAAAACGTCGATAGCATTTAGTCCAAGCAGTTTTTTTAGGTACGTAGTACCGGAACTTTTGCCTTTTGTTCCGGTACTACGTACCTAAAAATCTAGCTTCGTTCCTTGAACTATCGATGTTTTGGCGGCTCTGCCGCTGGTCGAAATCATACTACTGGACATTTTTTTGCGCCACAAAGACACGAAGACACAAAACGTTACTAATCAAAGAGCCAAGGCAACTTTGTAACTTTACTTCATTTCCGTCCCTAAGTCCAAGACTTTTAACTAATCTTTAAGTCAAGCAACTAAAAACAACGTTTTGAATTGACTTTTTTCTTTATCTTGCCACAAAAAAACATGCTCCGCCCGACCATCTATTGCATGCTGTTCCTCCTGAGCTCCACTCAATTTGGCTTCGCTCAGGTCAAAAAAGGCTTTAAGTATTTGGCCAAGTCCAACTACGCTGCTGCACGCACAGCTTTTACAAAACACAAAAACCATCCGGTTTATGCACCGTTGGCCCAGTACGGCCTCGTCAAAACCGAGTTTCAGGAAAAAGAACCCGAGTTGGCCAGCATCTACAAAATGGCGGAAGCCCTATACCTGGATGCCGCACGCTGGGAGCAACTCAAGCCCAAAGCCCGCAAAAAACTCCTCAAAAAATTCCAGTTCGACACCCTGAACATCAAATCTTTGCGCATTGAACTGGAGCACAAAGCCCTCAGCCACTACCACGACAGCAGTGGCATCCTCAACTTTGAAAAACACCTGGCCGTTTTTATAGACACCCCCTCCGTAGCCATTTTTCAACAACGGGAAGACCTCCGGGCACGGATGGTCACATGGCATCTGCGCTCCCTCCGAACTGCCAACTATGCCCTTTTGGATGCCTTGTACAACCATCATCACGACCTTCTGACCCAACGGGGTAGCCGTTATCCCGACCACGTGTATTCCTTTATTCTCGATGCCTTTGTCAAAGAACACACCTACCGCAATTTGAGCACCTTTGTCAAAGAACAACCAGGGCATTGGTTTTCCGAAGCTTGCTGGTCTAAGGAGGCCGTCGAAGTTTTGCGGCAAGACAGCATACAATTGGCCCTCAATTACCTGCGCACCTACCCATACTTCATCCTCGATGACTGGATTGATCTGCACATCGAGCGCCTGAGTAATGGGGGTATGCTGCTCGACAGTATCGATTACTCACCCACTGAATGGGCTCAGTTGGCCGAATTGCGCCTGGGCTGGGAGCTGACCAAACAACTACGCACCGGCAAACGCCTGCCTACCTACGATGCCAATCTCCTGCGCTACCTGAACCTGACCGCCCCTTCCAAACGCGGCTACGACCTTTTCCGAATGGCCCTGAACTCCTATCAGCGCCGGGGCGTCTGGGACAAAGCCATTCAACTTTTACAAACGGCACGTCCACTTTATCCCGATGTCGCTCTCCCCGACTGTGACAAACAATATTCTTTTTACATTTCCAAAAATGCATGGTTCAAAACCGCTATGGAGCTTTTTCAGCGCCCGGCGGATGGGTTTAGCATTGAGCTGTTGCCAAGTTTAAGCCAGGCTGGGCGGGAGGAATTGGCCCCGGTATTTGCACCCGATGGGCAGAGTCTTTATCTGGCCTTAGCCAATGGTAGCACGGGTCTTGATGTGTTCATTTGCCAGTACGACTCGCTCAATGGCCTCTGGTCTGCACCCCAAAAGGTGGAAATCTTGAGCAGCGAGCGCGATGATATACCGTACAGCATCACCCGGGATGGGCGCGAGTTTTTGCTGGCACAGGGCGGAAAACTAATGATGAGTACTTTTGGTGCCAACAATTGGCAAAAGCCTTTTGGCTTGCCACTCACTGTCAATGAATTTCCCTGGGTAGGGCGCGCTACCTTGTCGCCAGACGGGCGTTGTTTGGTCTTTGAAGGTTCGGGCAATAAAAAGCAGGTGCATGAGCAAGAGCCTCCTCACATTCACCTCTACCGCATGTTCAAAGGCGAGAGCCGCTCTGGCTGGAGCAATCCTAAGGCCATCCCTACTCTGATGGTGGAGGGTGGCGAAGAACGTTTTCCTTGTTTTGGCCCAGATAGCAATTTGTATTTTATTGCCGATCTTTGGCCAAGTTTGGGGCAAGGGGATGTATTTTTCAGTAAACCTTTGGATGGCAATAGCGATGCAGAAATGATGGCGAAAGCTGGAATATCGACCGACTTGAGCAAGTTTCCCAAATCTGATTTCACCAATTGGACGGTGCCCCAAAACCTCGGCAAAGAAGTCAACACCCTCGGTGATGAAAAGCATTGGTTGGCCTTCGCGCCTGACAATAGCCGGGCTTTTTTTAGCACCAGCGAGTTGTCCAAGAACGATGAAGCTGAGTTGTACAGCATGGCCTTACCCAGTATTTGTAAAGCTGAAAAACGAAAAATTTTGCTGCTCCCACTTGGCAGCATCGGGCAAAATTTGACGGGATTTAAACGAAAGGAAATGGTCTTAAAAGTTGTGGATGGGAGTACAAATCAATTGATCACCGAAATAAGGCCACAAGGGGAACTCCGCTTTATCCTTAATCTTCCAGCCAGTGTGGCAAAAATCAAATATCAGGTGATAGAATCGAGCAAAAATCCAGTGGCTTTGACCCAATGGGGCGAGTATACGATTGGGGCAGCTTCGCTGCAAAATCTCCCCACGCCACAGTTATCACAATGATCAAAGGCTTTGTCTTTTGTACTAAAAGTGACAACAATAGGAGAACGGATGACACGGATTAAAGCGGATAAATGATTAGGTAACCAAGAATCTATCCGCTTTAATCCGTGTCATCGTTCTCCTAAATAATGTCGCTCTACGCCGAAGGCGTGAAAGCGCGCAGCGCTAAAACGTCATGATCGTCGCGTACGTCGTGGTAAATAATCATTTTGGCGCAGCCAAAATTTCCATCAAATCAGGCTCTTAAGCAGGCCTACTGGCACACATCGCAGCGTCCCCGAATCACCAAATGGGTCTCCGACACCGCAAACCCCAGCGGCGGCGTAATCACTGGCGCCGCAATTTCCTCCACACAAATCGTCTTCCCGCAGGCATCACAATGAAAGTGAGCGTGGTGGTCATGATGCGTCCCCTGAGCGCAGTCGTGCTGGCACAGGGCATATTTTTGTTTGTCGGTACCATCCATCGCCTTGTGGATCAGGCCCTGTTCTTCAAAAGTGCGCAAGGTACGGTAAAGCGTAATGCGGTCTACTTTGCCCAATTCTTGTTCCAGATCGTTTTGGGATAGTGCTTGTGCCCGCGACAAAAATAAATCCAGCACCTTCACCCGCATATCGGTGAGGCGCAATTGATGAGATTTTAACAAATGTTGAGCGTTGCTGGCCACTTGGTTGGTATTTGGGTGCAAAGTTACGGTTGTTTTTGAATGGCTGGGGAATTTTGTTGGTGGTGTTGGTTTGAAAATCTTCTACTTCCGGGCTGATTAAAACGATCTACACCATTGATCAATATCATAGCCCGATCCGGGGAAGCTGCCTACTTTCAAGCCACATTTCATTAGCTCACCTAAATCAACATTACATGAAAAAAGTCCTCACCTCGGGCCTGGTGGCCAGCCTGGTATTGTTGGCATTTGCTTATCTGTGTCTCCAACTGATGCCAATTTTGCTACTTTCGGTCGCCTTCGAATATTTCAATCCGGTTTTTATCAACGATCCTTTCCGCAATGCTTTTTATTTCTTGCACCCCATCGTCCTAGCCTTTGCCTTAGCCTGGTTCTGGAATCGTTTTAAAGGCATTTTTGTCGGCAATTTAATCGCCCGTGGGCTCGAATTTGGGTTTGTGTACCTGATCATTGCCACCTTGCCCATCATGGTATTGTTGTTCAGTGCCATTGATGTATCGCTGACTGTGATTGGCACCTGGTTGTTGTATGGCTTTTTGCAGGGGACAATCGCTGGCTTGATTTTTGCCAGGATGCACGTGTAGGTAGAGACGTACGGCCGTGCGTCTTTGTGTCTATAGATTTTTATGGGTAGTATCAAACCAGGAGACGCACGGCCGTGCGTCTCTACATTCCCATCTGAGCGTTTCTCTCCATCTACCATTGTTTCAAATAATCAACTCAAAAAATAAACACCTACAAATGAAACACTGTTGCAAAAAGATTTTATCTTTGTTTTAGGCTTTGAGAGAAATGTATGGAAAAAAGATGGACATCCTTATTCGGAATGTTATGGCTAGTCGTCGGACTACCTGCGCAATTGCTGGCACAAGACTGTAACTTGAGTCTACGCGGTCAGGTGCTGAACGCCGATACTGGCTTGCCCATGCCCTACGCTGGCGTTGTCATCAAGGAAACCCAACAAGGGGTACAAAGCGACGAGCACGGCCATTACCAGATCGAACGAATCTGCCCCGGAGAATACACCATCGTATGTAGCCACCTCGGCTGCGACCACGCCGAGCAAAAACTCACTCTCCAGCGCAATGCCGTACTCGACATTGCCATGAAAGAAAACGCGGTCACCCTGGAAAACCTGGTCGTGACGGGCAGCAGCAACAAAAAAGCGGGCACCCAAACCAGTTCCGAACTCAGTGGTGTGGAGCTAGACGCCGGGCGCGGCATGGGCCTAGGCGAAAGCCTCAAACGCCTCAGCGGAGTAAGCACCCTCAACACGGGCGCAACCATCAGCAAACCTGTCATTCAGGGCTTGCACAGCAACCGCATCCTCATTTTTAACAACGGCGTTCGCTTGGAAGGCCAACAATGGGGCAACGAGCACGCTCCTGAAGTTGACCCCTTCACCGCCGAGCGCATCACCGTCGTAAAAGGCGCCGCCAGTGTACGATACGGAGCGGATGCGCTGGGCGGCATCATCCTGCTCGAACCAAAACCTGTGCGACAAACTCCAGGGATCGGTGGCGAGGCACACCTCCAAGGGTACAGCAATGGCCGGGGGGGTGTTGCATCGGGTATGCTGGAAGGCAAATTGGCCAAACTGCCCCTGAGTGGCCGCATTCAAGGCACCCTCAAACGCGCTGGCAACTTACAAACACCCAATTATTACCTCAACAACACCGGGGTAAGTGAATCCAATTTTTCCTGGAGTGGCAAATTCCAGCCAGAACATTGGGTAGTAGAAACTTTCTATTCCCGCTTTTTTACCCAATTGGGCATCTTGCGGGACTCACATATCGGTAACTTGACCGACTTAAACAATGCCATTGAACGCGGCAGACCACTGCAAGATGGGGCCTTTAGTTATGACTTAGGTCGCCCCTTGCAAAAGGCCATGCACGAAACTTTTCGGGTCAAACTGGCGCATGCCCTGTCGGAAACCGATAAACTTTCTTTGCAGTTGAGTCGGCAGTTCAATCGCCGCCAAGAGTACGACGCGCACCGCCGCTTCAATCCCCTGCCCGAAACGCTGGACGACCCAAATATTGAATTCGAAATCACTACCTGGGCCGCAGAACTGAATTGGGATCATCGCTTGGGCCGCAATTGGCGGGGTGCCTTGGGCTCTAATGCCCAAAAGCAGATCAATACTGTGGATCGCGGCGCCTTGATTCCCAATTTTGACAACTTCGACTGGGGTGTATACTGGACCGAACGGCGCTTCAAACAGGGAAGTCCATGGGAATACGAGTTTGGCCTGCGTTACGATTTGCGCCACTTGCATGTAGCCGAACAAGGCACCAACAACCTGGATGAAGACCGCAATTTTCAAAACTGGTCGGCGTCATTAGGCGTTATTTACGCCTTGAATGAAGACTGGAAATTGCGCTTCAATACGGGTTCAGCCTGGCGTTCACCATTGGTCAATGAGCTATATAGCAGCGGCGTACACCATGGTTCGGCCAGTTATGAACAAGGGAATCCCGACTTGAAGGCCGAGAGAGGTTTCAACAATAGTCTAACCCTAGAGGGCAGTCGCAACAATCATTGGACGATGGCCCTGACCAGCTACTACAACTTGATCGACAATTTCATCTACTTGCAACCCCGCAGCGAAGCCCAACTGACCATTCGGGGTGCTTTTCCTGCTTTCGACTACAATCAGGCCGATGCGCGGATCATGGGCATTGACTGGACGGGCGATTTTACCCTCCACAAAACCTTACACCTGGAATCCAAAGCGTCCCTACTGAGTGGCTGGAATCGGGAACTGGAGGATTACCTCATTTATATGCCCCCACTGCGTTTTGAACAAGGTTTGAAATGGGGTTTTAATGAAAAAAAACAGCCCGATCACCCTTCATTTGTGCGCATTAGCGCGCTGTGGGTGCTGCAACAAAAACAGGCTCCAGTGACAGATTATGCGCCACCTCCGGCGGGGTTTGTTCGGCTGGATGCAGAGTTGTTCCACACCTTGATGTGGGGCAAACAAAGGTTGGAGGTAGGGATTTCAGTGTTCAATTTGCTCAATACGGAGTACCGGGAGTACCTGAACCGCTTCCGCTACTTTACTGTCGAACCGGGCCGAAACCTGAGTCTGCGACTAAAAGTGCCTTTCAATTTCACTTGACCATAAAATCTTAAAAACCATGAAAATCAATGCTTTAAAATTGCCTCTCCTGGCAATGCTGGTACTCTCATTGCTGGGTTGTGAAAAAGACGACGACAATGGACCCGACAATGAACAGGAATTGATCACCACCATTGCTTTGAAATTCACTGGGGGAGGCCAAACCGTGACTTTTACTGCCGTGGATAAAGATGGAGATGGCGGTTCCGCCCCAGTTATTCAAAACATCAATTTGAAAGCCAACACCAATTACACCCTTTCCATTTCTTTCCTCGATGAGTCCAAATCGCCTAGTGAAGACATCACCACGGAGGTTAAAGCGGAAAGCAACGACCACTTAGTGTGTTATGCGGCGACAGGTACCATGGTAAGCCCTATCGCTAGCGATAAAGATGCTGGGGGCAAAACCCTTGGACTCGAAAGCGCCTTCAAAACGGGAGCAGCCGGAGCTGGCACACTCAAAATCACCCTCAAACACGAAGCGGACAAAAGCAGCGCCAATGCGTGTGGTACTGGAGAGACCGACGCGGAGGCTACGTTTAATGTAAGCGTGCAATAAGACTCGGAGCCATAACTGGTTCTGTTTTTTTCATACTTACTCAGGTAATATTAGTTGGGGGTAGATTTTCGCTACCCCCTTTTTTATTTTCACAGTTTTTTCATCAAACCATCCTCTACTGCCTCTTCTGCCAATCCGTGCAACTGGATTGGTTTTTCCCGTTTTTTGCGCATCCGCATGTTGATCAATTCAATGACCAAAGAGAAGGCCATAGCGAAATACAGATACCCTTTGTCAAATTTTTGATGGAAGCCTTCGGCGACCAGGAGCGTCCCGATCATGATCAAAAAACCGAGTGCCAATACCTGTAAGGAAGGGTGCTGATTGACAAAATTACTGATCCGACCCGCGAAGGCCAGCATCACTGCCATAGAAATGATCACAGCTATGACCATCACTGAAACCTCTTTGACCAAACCCACCGCAGTCAAAATGGAATCAAAGGAAAAAACCATATCGACCAAAATGATTTGGAAAATGACTGTGCTCAACGTAGCACGGCCTTTGATGTCGTGTTCCTTCGTGGCCACCTCAAGCTTGTGAAACATTTCATTGGTGCTTTTGGCGATCAAAAACAGACCTCCCAACATCAGAATCAGGTCTTTTACACTGATCCCCAGCGCATGGCCAGTCTTATCTTGCATAAAGCCAAGATGAAAGATTGGCTTGGTCAAAGTAATGATCCAGGTAATGGTGAACAAGAGCCCCAGGCGAAAGAGGAGCGCCAGGATCAAGCCCCAATTGCGGGCCTTAGGACGTTCGGCTTCAGGGAGTTTATTGGAAATGATCGAGATGAAGATCACATTGTCGATGCCCAATACAATTTCCAGAGCCGTCAAAGTAAGCAGGCTGATCCAAAATTCAGGCTGGGCCACACTGGCGAAAAAGTCCATAGTTGTTTTTGGTTGAAGGGGTGAAATATCCGTTCAACGCTTTTACAGGAACGCAGTTCGCCAAAAGAGCAGGAATTTGGTAGAAACTCTGGGGTATAAGGCAAATAGGGTTTGGTGCTAGAAGAAAATGAACAGTAGGTTGCGCCACCATCACATCTGCTCATTTTTTAAACAGATTCAATGCTGCGGTTTTGCGCTCCAATAAGATGTTAAAAGAGGCTATAAATTCCAGAAAATCTGGGGCTGAGGGCTGACTTGGGTAAGGCGCATAATAGTGATCGGGGCGCCCGTTGCGCCAAACCAGTACATAGGCCAAATCCGAACCTTGAATAATGGGTGCCACTATATTCGTCCACCAGTTGGCGATGGTCACTTGTTCCAGTCCGGTTTCCGTAATTGCCGTGATTTTGTTGTGCGCTTTACCCAGTTCTTTTAACCAGGTGACCATTTGACGGGTATCTTTTACAAACTGCTCGTTGCTAGATGGGGCATTGCGGTGATAGATGTCAAAGCCAATCAGATCAGCGTAGCGATCACCGGGGTAACGTTCGAGATAATGTTCTGGGGAGTTGAATCGATCGGTGGAGTAGGCATAAATCAGGTTGTGTACTTTTTCTTTTTTGCGCAAATAGTTGATGGTCATGCGCCAGAACCGCTGGTATTCCTCCGGGCTACAATGATCGGCACCCCACCAAAACCAGGAGCCCGTATGCTCGTGATAGGGACGAAAGATCAGCGGAACCAGTTCTCCTGATTGTGGGTCGCGCAGTGATTGGACAAACTGGGCAATCTTGCTTAGCCAAGCTTGATAATTTTTGAGCGCAGTTTTGTCGGAGAGGATACGGGGTATCGTCGATTCTACTTTATCCCAGGTAGTTTTGCTGGGGTCTAACGGGTTATTGGGGTGCCAGCTCAGGGTAGAAATGCCTCCCCGCTGGTGCTGCTCAATGATGCGTTGGCGCATTAACTCAAAAGGAACCCCATCGAGGTTATTGGTGCTATCCAGTTCCAGGTGGCCCAAGTCCCAGCCTGCTACCGCCGGGTGCTCGCCAGTGAGTGTTTTGATGTCAGAACGGCCGGATTCGCCAGTCCAGCGGCTTCCATCTGGATTGAGTCCGTAAGCGAGCCCGTCCTGGTGCCCAAACAGGATGCCTCGGCCTTGCAAATTTTTCAAACTCGTGTAGAGTTTTTTAGTCAACGGCGTCGCTTTTTTATCAATTTGCGCCATTATCCCGCAAGGAATCAAGCACAACAGCAGAAAGAAGGTGTTTTTTGCTTTCATGGAATGCAGTTTATAGTTTTCCGTCTTTTGGGGGCGATAAAAAAATAAGTGATCATTTTGCCCCACTACTTAGTGTAGCGTTGAAGAATTTCTTTATAAAAGTATAAAAAAGAATACTCCAACCAAAGAAGAGATGAGCATCTTTGGTTGGAGTACCATTTATTCAGAAAATTACCAAGCAGGCCATTCCGAAACGATCACGTTGTCGAGATTGACTTCGTAAGCAGCATCTTTGGCACTTGGGCCAGTGGTGAAGCCGATTTTGAAGTTGGTGATGGTTCCTTTGGTATCCCATTCCCCGGAGCCACTCCAGCGAGAAGCGGCCGTTTTTTCCAATTTCACCTGATAAAACTTCCAGGTGCCACTGGTGGCCACCAATTTGTATTCTGGGAACACTTCAAATCCGAACTCAGAGTTGTTCATGGAACAAGCCATTTGCATGTACCCATTGGCCGAACCGGTATTGACCCAGAAGCTGATGTAAGCCTGTTTCCAGGTCGACATATTGATGTTGACCTGTTTTTCGGCCTTGGCTACCCAAGTCCAGGAGGCGGGTGTTTGGGCTTTTACACTCACGTAGCGATTGCCTTCACCTGGGCCAAAATCTTTCCCCCCATTGAGGGCAATGATTGGTGCATTGCCACCTTCAGGGCCAACTTGAGTCTGGCCGTCTTCAAAGTTGTACACCTGCACGAGGCGATCCCCTTTCGGGCGTGGCCCATCGGTAATCATGATCTGATCCAGGTTGATTTCAAAGACTTTGTTGCCCCCGTTGCCGCCATTGCCTTGCTTAAACTGGAGGGAGATTTTTTGGATGGCTTTTTTGGTATCAAAGGCCAGTCTACCAGTACCCCAGTTTTCGTAATCCAGTTTTTTCAAACTCACCGAGCGCCATTCCCAGCCGACGGTAGGTGCGAAGTTGTAATCATCGGTTTGTACATCCGAGTTGCCCGATTTGAAATGTACGCCAGACTCCACGCCATCCTGGGCAACTGAAAATTGGAAGTACCCATTTTTTCCATTCGTATTCACCAAGAAAGTCAAGTGTGGATCGGTGAAGCCATTGATGTCGATGTTGCTGCTTTCCAGGGTCCCCTGCTGGTCCCCCCATTGGTTGCCGATATTGTCATTTTTGACGGTCAAAAACTTATCGCCGCGTCCTTTAGGCAAGGTGTTGCTCAGGTTGATGCCCACCTGTGCACCCGGGAAGATGTCTTTGACGGGGTTTGTGCCATCCTCAAAATCCCAGAGTACGATCGCTTCCTTAGGCGTATAGGTCGCATTTGGGTCGTAATTGACTACGGTAATTTCGGGAGACTCCCCTCCTACTACTTTGCCAAAAGCAGTGACCTTCAATTTCACCTTGTCGGGCAGGTTCAGGCCTTCGGTGAATACGTTCATGCCATCTTTGGTACCGTTTTTGAATTCGCAGGCTTTATTTCCAACCCCCACAAACTCCACATTGGTGATTTGGTCGCCATTCTCAGCTTTAATGAAAAAAGTTTGACCACGGGTGATTTCACTGGGCCATTGCAGGATTTTGGTGTCCGGATACTTGGGTTTGAAGGCATCTTTGGAAATTGCCTCATTCTTGTAAGCGGTATAAACCGTGATGGCACCAGGCCCAGTAATGTAGCGAGGCAACTGGATGGTCACCTTGTCGTTGGTTTTGCTCAGGATTTTTGCCTCAGCCAGGTTGGCACCCACCGTGACCCGATTGGCCTTTTCCAAGTTCTGACCACTGATGACCACCTGAGCGTCAATCAATTGTTCTTTGGGCGAAAAATCAGTGATGGCAGGAATCGGATACGCAATGTCAAAATCCTCAGAGTACTCGCGCTCCTGGGTACAAGACCAATCTAGCAAGAGCAGTACAGTGGCCAGGATCAACAATTTTATATTGGTGATTTTCATTGTTTTTGATTTTAAAGAAAGATTAGTAACCGGGATTTTGTTGCAATTTCCAGGATTCCACCTCGGTGAGTGGAATCGGCAATACTGGAATGGGGTTGACGGAGCCCGGAATGGCACGTGCCTGCGCCCGGCTTTTGGTTTCACCCGAGAGTTTGTTGAGGTAAGTTCCCCAGCGCACTTCATCCCAGAAATAAGTAGCCTCCATGGCCAGTTCCACCCGGCGCTCTTTGCGCAAGGCATCCAGCAGAGCGGTACCACTCACGCCGTCGGCAATCGGGTTGAGTACACCAGTGAGTGCCGTAGCGGGAATGGGGTCATAAGTCAGGCTTCCTTCCTGGCTGCCTTTGGGCAAAGAAGCCTGCTTAGCCCGTGCTCGCAGCTGATTGATGAGGTCACGTGTTTCGTTTGGTTTATTGAGGTAGTAAGCAGCCTCAGCATTGAGCAATAAAACCTCTGCATAGCGGAACTTGCGGATGTTTTGGGGGCTGGCTTTGCCTTCCAGCGGCTTGACCACTGCGGCCTTGCGGCTGAGGTAGCCGGTAGCATTTTCCTTTGGGAAATCAATTTTGACTTTGGTGCCCAACACAACATCGCCATCTTTGTACGCGGTACAAGCCAAACGAGGGTCTTTGGCCTCAAAGGCATTGACCAAATTAGTAGTCGGATTGTTGAACCCCCAACCCCAGGCACAGCGGCAGTTTTGGATGATGTTGTTGGTAGTACCAATTTTGATGGGGCCCCAGCCTTCGGTAGACACACCAAACTGGATTTCAAAGATAGACTCGATGCCATTTTCGCCTTCATCCTCAAAGATTTGGGCAAAATTGGCCATGAGGCCATATTGACCAGAGTTCATGATGGCCTTAGTCAGGTCATACACTTCCTGCCAGGTGTGGTTGTTGCCATTGTCGGTACCTAGTTGGTAAGCAATGATCCGCGCTAGGTAGGCATTGGCTGCACCACGAGTGGCTCGCCCCAAATCAGCGGCAGGGTATTGGTTCCGCTCGGGCAGTAGTTTTGCCGCCTCTTTCAAGTCATTTTCGATGAACTTAAAGGTTTCAGCAAAAGAAGCACGAGGGGTGTTGCCAAATTCTGAGGGTTTTACCGGGGCCGAGAACAGCGGCAAGCCGCCAAAGATGCGTGCCAATTGATAATAGCCATAAGCACGCAGAAACCGTGCCTCTCCGATCAGCCGCATTTTCAGGGCTTCGGGAATGTTGGCATCGGGCAAATAAAAGAGTGCAGTGTTGGCGCGATAGATGACCGCGAACTGGTTGCGCCACAAGCCATTTACCGGGCCATTGGTAGCGAGGGTGCGCCATTCCTTGAGGTCTTGAATGTCCTGAAAGTCGCTTGGAGCAGAGCCCTTTTCGGAATTGCTGGAGAGCACATCCCCAAACATCCAGTCGTAGGTATGACCAGCGCCATTGGGGCCTTCGTCCCAGGAGGTGGCATCGTAGATGCTGTTGATGCCCAGGATGGCATTATCGGGATCGTTGTAAAAATTGATCTCCGTATTTTGGCCCAATGGATCTTTGTCCAAGAAGTCGGAGCAAGCCCCCAACAGGAAGCTCAGGGGCAGCAAAAAGATGAGTTTATTGAATCGCTTTTGCATATCACTTGCGTTGATTGAGGTTTTAGAAATTGGCATTCAAGCCGACGCGGAAGTTGCGGGGCTGTGGATAATTGGCTTGATCGACACCCAGGAACAATGGGTTGTAGTACACTTCACCGATTTCGGGGTCTAAGCCCTTGTAGTTGGTACGCGTCCAGAGGTTGTCGCCAGAAACATACACCCGCAGGTTGGAGAATTTGATCTTCGAAGTCACAGCTTCTGGCAAGGTATAGCCTATGGTCAAGTTGCGCAGGCGGGTAAAGGAACCATCCGAAATGTAGCGGTCGCTGAACTTGCCGTTGCCATTGGGGTCATTGACCGTCATACGAGGCTCGTTGGTATTGGGGTTTTCTGGCGTCCAACGGTTCAGGCGATCGCGGTGGAAGTTGGATGTACTGCCATCCGAAGCGTACCAGGTGCGGTACATGGGGTTGGCAATTTCATTGCCTTGTACACCCTGGAAGAAAATGCGTACATCAAAACCCTTGTATTGCAGGCTGCCCGTAATGCCATACAGCAGATCGGGTGTACCAGAACCCAAGTAAGTGCGGTCGTTGCCATCAATGGCACCATCGTTGTTAAAATCCAGGAACTTCACGTCGCCGGGTTTGGCAACGGGCTGGATCAAGCCACCTTTGGCGTTTTTGTAAGCATCCACCTCGGCTTGGCTTTGGAAGATACCATCGGTACGCAAGCCGTAGAAGTAAGCAATTTCGTACCCTACTTCGGTGCGCGTCAGGTCCCCAACTTTGTTGACGTTGCCGCTATTGATCGGGGCACCGCCACCCAAGCTCACTACTTCGTTGGTAATTTTGGTCAAATTCACCCCAAACTCGTAAGTCAGGCCATTTTCCAGGCTATTTTTCCAGTTCAGCGCCAATTCGATCCCACTGTTTTTCATGCTACCTGCATTCACCCGTGGTGGGTTGGCACCTACGTAAAGTGGAATGGGTACTGCCACGATCATGTCCTTGGTATCCTTGATGAAGTAGTCAGCCGTCACACTCAGGCGGCCATCCAGCATGGTGGCGTCGACCCCTACGTTGGTACTTTGGGTAGTTTCCCACTTCAGTTCGGGGTTGCTGAGTTCGGAGGAGGCAAAACCCTGCACGATGGCCTGGTTAAACACATACAAGTTGTTGCCTGATACGGTGGTCACATAGCCGTAGTTGGAAGCAGAGTTTTGGTTACCTACCTGACCCCAGCCAGCGCGAAGTTTCAGTTGATCAAAAACTTTGCTGTTTTTCAGGAAGCTCTCCTCCGCCAGGTTCCAGCCTAGTGCAAAAGAAGGGAAAGTACCCCAGCGGTTTTCGCCCAAGAAGCGGCTAGAACCGTCGCGGCGCAGGGTTGCAGTAAAGAGGTATTTGCCTCCGTAAGAATAATTCAAACGACCGAAGTAAGAAAGCAGCGACTCTTCAGATTGCCCAGAAGACACCGTAAAGTCGGTTTCTTTAGCCGAAGAGAGGTATTGAAGGTCTTCACTTTCAGGTACATTAAAGGCCGTGGCGGAGAAATCGCGGTAGCGTCCTGTGACGGCTTCTTGCCCAACCATTGCAGTCAAGTTGTGCTGGCCAAAAGCCTTGGTATAGGTCAGGAAGTTGGTCCAGTTGAGTCCCAGGCTTTCGCCACGGCGCTCCCAGAGGCTGCTGATGTCGCGGGCTTCATCAGGAGCGATGAAGAACTTGGGCGAATAACTCTTGTTGTGGTTGATGCCCAGGTTGGTATTCATCTGTGAGCGGAGGGTCAGGCCATCAATGATTTTTGCCTCCAGGTACAAATTGCCAATCAGGCCCTGGCTGTAACCTTTATTGCCCTGGAGCTGATCCACCAAGCGAGCGGCGTTGTTGCTGTAAGAAATATCGGCGCGACCCCAGTTGTTGCGGTAGCTGTCCCAGGCTGGTGTGATGGGGTCGAGGGATAACGCCGTGGCCAATGGCCCGGTATAAAGGTCTGAATTGTAGAAAGTTTTGTCGGTATACACGTAGTTCAAGCCCAAGCCAGCATTCAGCCATTTGCTCAAGCGCAGGTCATTGTTGAAGCGCAGGAAGTACTTGCGCATATCGGAGTTTTTGATCAAACCATCCTGCGTAAAGGCAGTAGCCGAAAGCAAGTAGCGATTGGCGTCGCTTCCGCCCGAAACACTCAGGGAGTAGTTTTGCATCATGGCCTGTTGGCGAATGATTTCCTGCTGCCAGTTGGTGCCTTTGAGGTTGTTCTTTTTGGCAAACTCCAGGCGGGTCAGTACGTCGCTGTCGTCGCCGAGCACAATGCCGTCATTAGCCAGGGCTTCGAGGTAGAGGGTGGCGTATTCGGTGGCGTTGGTCAAGGGGATTTCATTGGCCAGGCTTTGGATGCCACGGTAGGCTTCAAAGGAGAATTTGGCTTTGCCAGATTTGCCTTTTTTGGTGGTGATGACCACTACCCCATTGGCGCCCCGGTTGCCATAAATGGCGGTTGCTGAGGCATCCTTGAGGATTTCGATGCTTTCGATATCGCCGGGTGCAAGAAAACTGACATTGCCGATGGGGAACCCATCTACGACATAAAGCGGATCAGAGTTGTTGATGGTACCTACGCCACGGATGCGGATGCGCGCGCCGCCGCCGGGCTCGCCGCTTTGGCCCGTGATGTCGACACCGGCTACCCTACCCTGCATGGCTTGTACCACATCTACAGTGCCCAGGCGCTTGATGTCCTCGGACTTGATGGAAGCCACGGCGCCAGTGAGGTCACTTTTTTTGACCGAGCCATAGCCGATGACCACTACTTCATTGAGCAATGCGGCATCGGGGCTCAATTGAATGTTGACAATGGATTGGTTGCCAATGGCAATTTCCTGATTTAGATACCCTGTGTACGAAACGACGAGGGTCTCATTGCTGCTGGCATTGAGTTCGTAGCTGCCATTGGCATCGGTAGCGGTGCCGCGGTCGGTTCCTTTGACCATTACGTTCGCACCGATCAGCGCCTCGCCGCTGGTATCGGTAATGTTGCCAGTGATTTTTCGCAGTGTTCCTTGTGCCCACAAAGGAGAAAACACTCCACTGAGCAGCACCAGTAATAGGCTCAAATGCAACCATTGTGCACCTAATACTGGCCGAACAGAGCGCCCTAGCAGGGTTGTTCTAGACCTGATGTTCATAATCTGAATGAGTTTTGGATAAAAATTTCGAAAAACTATTTGCTCGCCAATCATTCGCAAAAGCATGAGGCGGTTTGCCCAAACAATTGTGCAACAACTGACACCCAAAAGTGCATGCTTGGCAAAAAAAGAAGGGTGGAGTAATGTATCAGATGGGGTGGGCAAATGTGTGAATTGTAATAATATTTTGATTTTCAATAAATTAAAAAGACACAAAATAGCTACAAAAAACCGCGAAGCTGATGCAGCTACTCGGTTCAAGTTACACTCACTAATATGTATGAACGACCTAGAAGCATAAAAAAAGACCTGTGAAACCCCAAACTTACCCCATAAAGGCTGTTTTTTACATTTTGTATCGCTTGACCTGCCTATACATTTGCAGCCGTAATTTCATTTGTAAATTAAAACCGGAAGCAAGATGCATTTGTCCAACAAAGAAAAAGCCATTGCCCTCATCGAGAGCCTCCAAACTGGCAGTCCCGAACCCATTGGGTACATCAATCCCGAAAAATACATTCAGCACAACCTAGCCGTAGGCGATGGCTTGGCTGGCTTTGGAGCAGTGGTAGCCAATGCTCCGGCGGGAGGATTCAAAGCGGAAGTGATTCGAGCCTGTGAAGATGGTGATTACGTGTTTTTGCACACCAAATACGATTTTTTTGGCCCCAAAGCTGGTTTTGATGTCTTCAGATTTGAGGATGGGCTGATTGTCGAACATTGGGACAATCTTGCTGAGATCACTCCCCCCAATCCCAGTGGACGCACCCAATTTGATGGGCCAGCAAGCATAGAGGATTTGGACAAAACGGCTGACAACAAACAGGTGGTAGCCAACTTTGTAAAAGATGTGTTGCAGGATGGGAAAGCAGAGCTATTGACAAACTACCTAAATGCCAGTAAGTATTTGCAGCACAACTCGGGAATTGCCGATGGTCTGGACGGGTTAGGTGCAGCGCTACAGTATTTTGCAGCCAATAATCTGGTGATGATTTATGATAAGGTACACAAGGTTTTGGGAGAGGGCAATTTTGTACTTACGATGAGCGAAGGTAAATTTGGAACAGGAGATCATGTTGCCTTTTACGATTTGTTTCGCCTGGAGCAAGGGTTGATTGTGGAGCACTGGGACATTATCGAACCCATTCCAGCGCAAGCCGATTGGAAAAACGCCAATGGTAAATTTTAGGTTCGTTTATTGTACTGTACTCCGTCGGGTCGGAGTACAGTACATACATTATTTATTCAGGGAATTGCCCGAGCTCAAAATGCTGTCTCTAAATTCTAGGGGCGTTTTAGCCGTGTACTTTTTGAAGTATTTATTGAAATTTCCGGGCTCATCAAACCCCAGTTCAAAAGCGATTTCTTTGATGGTAATGTTGGTATTGACCAAAAGCCTTTTGGATTCAAGCAGCACCCGTTCAATGATGAGCTCTTTGGGCGTTTTGCCTATAATTTTTTTACTGGCTAGGCTTAGTCTTTTTTCACTGATGTTTAGTTTTTTTGCGTAAAAAGCCACTTGTTTTTCTACACTGAAATGTTCATTGAGTAAACGTTTAAAAGCGATAAGGTAATCCCAATCTATGCCGGTATTGAATGTTCCTGCCTCATTTGTCAGATGGATTCTTTCGTTGAGCATCAAAAAGTTGTGTAGGTAGTTTTGCAGAATTTGCTTTTGAAACTGGTCTTGGGGCTTTCGGTACTCATCTTGGATCATTTCCATTAAGGTAGTAAGCACTTGGGTAGGGGCATCGGCGTCTAACTGAACAAGGGCAGCAGAATCCCTGAATAACGCATTGTTTTTCAAATATTTGAAGTCTAAATCCGACTGATAAAAAAACGGTTCGGTGAAAAGGATGACTACTCCCGTAGCAGCCACCGTATTGCTGAAGGCATGGACGACGTCTTTGTCCAGAAAAAGTAGCGTATTGGGTGCTATGTGTACCTGTGTGAAATCGACCAAGTGAGTAGATGTGCCCTCCTGAAACCAAATAATGTGATAAAATTCAGCCCGATGTGGCTGAGTAATGACCGCACGAGCTTTTCGATACTGATCGGCCAGATCAACTATTTCAATCTCTCGAGAAAGGCTGCTCTTGAATTTGTATGTTTTCATAATTGCTTTTTCGCAAGATGAGCTTTGTCAAACTAAGTACCAGGCCACATTCACAAGTATGATTATATATTTTTTCGCTGTATAATCAACTTTAAGGGAGATTGGTATCATTTTACAATGCCCACTGGTATTCGGTTATTTACACCGAACCTGTTGCGTATTTACGAAACACGGGAATTACCATTCCATCAACCCTATTCAGCACCCATTGCTGAAGACGAAGACTGCTGCGCGAACTCCGAAGGATTGACCCCAAACTGCTTCTTGAAATGCTCCCGAAAATACCGCAAATCCTGAAACCCAACCTGATACGTTGCCTCAGCCACCGAGTAGCCTTTTCCCAGCAACTGTGCCGCTCGCTTGAGGCGAATGGTACGCATGAAGCCACTGGGGGTATCTCCGGTTAGGGCTTTGATTTTGCGGTAAAACTGCATTCGGCTCACAAACAGTTCATGGCTCATCTGCTCCACGGAGTACTCGGGATCGTCCATGTTTTTCTCAATCAGCGCAATACATTTGTCCAAAAACTGCTTGTCCAGGTGGGTGATGTCCAACTCGGCAGGCGAGAGCTCAATGCTGGGTTTGCTGGTAAAATGCTGATCAAAATGTCGTTGCAAGCGTTCGCGATTGCCCAAGAGGTTGCGGATGCGGACTTGCAGTAGTTCCACACTAAAGGGTTTGGGCATGTAGTCGTCCGCACCAGTATCGAAGCCCTCAGTGAGGTACATCTGTGAAGAACGCGCCGATAGCAGGATCACCGGGATATGCGCTGTTGCTTCCTTGCCTTTGACTTTACGGCAGAGCTCAAAGCCATCCATTTCTGGCATTACCACGTCACTCAGAATGATATCGGGGATGTATTTCTGAATTTTCTCCCAGCCTTCAGCACCATTTTCGGCTTCAATAATGGCATAGGTTTCCTTCAGGTTGTGCTGTATGAATCGACGAATGTCCGCGTTGTCTTCCACCACCAATAGTACTGGTTTGTCTGATTTTTCGATTGCCTCCATGGTAGCCACCTCATCCAGAGATGCTTCCAATGGCAATGGCTCGGCAGAGGAGCCAATTTTGATCACATCGGGCTGAAAATGAGCATTTCCAGTAGGGATACTGACCATGAATATCGAGCCTTTGCCCAGCTCACTTTCAACCGTAATCTGGCCCTGGTGTAGTTCTACAATACTTTTGACCAAGGCTAAACCAATGCCTGTACCCTGGCGGCGGTTGCCCTTATTGGCCGAAGGCGCCCGATAAAACTGCTCGAAGATATGGGGCAATTCATCTGGCGCAATCCCCACCCCTGTATCCGTTACAGAGAACACAATGGCTTTGTCCGTACTGCTGAGCTTGAGCTCTACATTTCCGCCCGTTTCTGAATATTTGTACGCATTGGACAATAAATTGAACAACACTTTTTCCAGCATGTCCCGATCTATCCAGGCCATGATTCTGGGCTGCGTATTCAGGTACGAGAAATGCACATTTTGGTGTTGGAACAATTCGCGAAACGCGATCGCGGAGTTTTTGAAAAAATGTACCAACTCGGTTTCTTCCACTTCGATGCGGGACAAGCCTTCCTCGATTTTGCGAAATTCGAGCAACTGGTTGATCATGTTCTTCAGTCGCTCGGCGTTGCGTTGCATCAGGTTGAAAATTTCGTAGTTGGAAGAGCCTGGGTCGCTTTCTTTGATCAAACCTTCAAGGGGCGACAACAAGAGGGTCAGTGGCGTGCGCAGTTCATGCGAAATATTGGTAAAAAAGTGCATTTTCATCTGCCCCAACTCCTCGGTTTTTTCCCGTTTGAAAGTCTCCATGCGTACCTGGTTGCGCAATTTTTCCCGAATCAAAATGGCATGGCGAAAGAGCCAAATGGCCGCTGCGATGGCGAGGGCATAAATCAGGTATGCCCACCAGGATAGCCATAAGGGAGGCAGTACGCGAATTTGTAATCGGGCAGGTTTTTTAGCCCAAAGCCCGTCGTTGTTGGCCGATGTCACCTCGAAGGTATAACGACCGTGGGGCAAGTTGCTGTAATGGGCCAGACGCTCCTTGGCACTCGTGGTGATCCAATTGTCGTTGAATCCGATCAGGCGGTATTTGTACAGGTTTTTATCCGGTTCGGACAAATGCAAACCCGCAAATTCAATGGAAAATTGATTGTCACTGTGACGGAGCACCAGCTGATCCAGCTTGCCGATATTGCGAGGGAGAATGACCCTGTTGTTGACCGCTTCGCCTACCTTCAAGGTGCGGTTGAACAAGCGAAAGTCCACCAATTCCACATTGGGGGCAATGGGGTTATTGCGGATTTTGTGGGGCTGAAAATACAACACCCCGCTGTTGCTGCCCATAAATAGGTACCGATCCCGGACAAAACAAGCCGCATTGGCATTGAAGTAATTGGAGGGCAGGCCATCCTTGGTATCAAAAATGCGACACTGATCGGGCTTGTTTTTGCCGGGCACAAAGCGGCTCACGCCTTTGGTGGAGGCCACCCAGAGGTTGCCATTATCATCTTCGGAGATAGACTGGATGATGTCGTCGGGGAGCCCATCGGCCTGGAAGAAACGTTTGAAGGTGCCTGCCTGCTGATTCCAAAGGTTGAGTCCATCTTCGGTACCAATCCACCACCGACCAAATACATCCCGCCGACAGCAGTTGATGAAATTGCTGGAGATGGTGCTGGCAATAGAGGGGTGGTGCAGGTGCCGCCGCAACACTTTTAGTGGCTTTCCTTTTTTGTCCAGTGCAATTTCCAATATACCTCCGCCACGAGTACCCAAGCAGAGTATTTGTTGCCCCTGTTTGTTTCTGTAATCAAAAATGAGTACAATCGGGAATTTATCCAGGTCGATATCCGAGTTCGGCAGTTTCCGATAACTGCTGATGGTATTGGTATGGGGGTCATGCCGGTTGAGCCCGCCCGCCCAGGAGCCGATCCAGGTCACCCCTTGCTCATCTTGCCATACCGACATGATGTAATTGTGGCTCAGGCCATTGTCGGTATTGAAGTGCTGGTACTGTTTGGGGTTGGAGGCATCCAGTACGTATATGCCCTCGCCACGGGTAGCTGCCCATATTTTCCCTTTGGAATCGGCATGAATGGCATAAATAAAATCACTGGCCCCACCCAGAGAATGATGACGGTAGGTGATTTCATCGCCATTCGGGATCAGTTCAAATAAACCTTGGCCATAACTACCTGCCCACAGGCGTCCTTGGGCAGCGCTGAGGCTATTGATGTTGGCATCCTGGGGCAAGTGCAGGCGCTTGAAGGGGGTGTTGGAAAAAAGCATTTTACAAATGCCGCGGGTGGTACCAATCCAAACTTGTCCCACCCGATCCTCACTCAGGTGAATGACATTGTCGGCAGGCAAACTGTTGTATACCTGGGGTTGGTGATGGTATTGAACAAAGGTTTTTTTATCGGGGTTGTAGTAATTCAGGCCATTGTCGGTTCCAATAAAGAAGCCAGACAATTGTGTTTTTTTACAAAAAATAATGCTGGTGACAATGTTGTTGCTCAGGCCCTGTGGCGAAGCGGCAATGTGCTCCACTTGGCGCTTGTTGTAGTCGAGTCGCTTCAAGCCTCGTTTTGAACCCATCCAAAATACATTGGCCTTTTTGGGGTCTTCCTTGAGTCCATAAATGGTATTGTGCGCCTCCTTTTCGAGGTAGTAGTTCAGCCCCGGTGGCTCCACGCTGATGGGTGTCCAGGACATGCGCCCTTTGGGACTGAGTACCCCCCGGAAGAGGCTATTGGTGGTTGCCAGCCAGTAGGCCCCATCACGAGCACGGGTGAAGCCATTTGTTTCAGTCGTAGGATTGGGATAAGTTTGGCAGTAGAAAGAGCCATCTTTGTTGAGTCGGGCCACACAGGATACGGTGCCCACCCAAATATGGCCCAGTTCATCCTGAAAAATAGTCGATATTTTATTGTTGGGCAAGCCATTTTTGCCCTTGGTCTGGTATACTGTAATTTGCTCCGTGTGGCGGTCGAGTTTGTACAGCCCGGTGTTTTCGGTACCGATCCAGAGGAAACCATCCTTGTCCTCAAAGAGCGAAATGATTTTTTCGCCCTTGATTTCCTCTGGCGAAGAGATGGTCAGTTTGTATTTTTTGAGGGTGTAGCCATCAAAGCGGTAGAGGCCATTCCAGGTGCCAATCCAGAGAAAACCCTTGGTGTCTTCGTAAGTCACCGTAACCGCAACATTGGATACCACCAATTCTTCGGACAAACGCTGGAAGGAGGGCGCTTGCGCAGAAGAGCGGAGTACATGCAGCGCCAAGCATACAATCAGGAGAAAAAATCTTGTTCGCATCATCGCTAAATTACAGTTGCAGTTTGTGGTAGCATTGGTTGTTGATAAAACAGGCAAAGGATCAGTGAGCGTTTGTGAAAAACAGCCCAGCGATCCCGCCTGGATTGGTCTCAAAGTAGTTAAATGTACGCTAAATTGTTTGGGTAGAGACGCGATTCTTCGCGTCTCTACCTCTTGTTTATTCGCTAACCACCAATGTGCTCGCAAAACGTTTTCCTGTGTCCGTGAGCGCCTGTACCACATACACCCCTGGCTGATCCGGTGCCATTAGTTCCAGGCGGTTTTCACCGGTCACCACGCCCTGCTTGTACTGTTTGAGGCGGCTGCCCTTGAGGTCGTACACTGCCACCTCGATGTTGTCTTCCGCTGGACTGTTGAACTCCAGGTTGAAAGCGCCTCCCGTGGGGTTGGGGAAGAGCTTGGCCGTGAGGTCGCCTACGGTGACTTCGAGTTTGGGGGCGGGGGATGTTGACAATTCAGTAGGTATTTCTGATTCTTTTAATAATGGACCTAGAGTGATCTTAGGTCTCCAGTCTGTCATTGTACCTCCTGTGCCTCCAAATATAGTTTTTCCCCATGTGGTAAGCTGATAGTTTACAGGGCCTGTTGTTGATGTCGGACCTACCAAGTTTAATTGAGCGGGCATTTCGCCTTCACCCCAAAATACCCAAGCCAACCAGCCGATATTTTTTTCTTTACAGGTTGTCAGAATAGTTGCTTCGTCAATATTGGCACCATTTCGGAAGCTAGGAGCTATTTCTCCGAGAATCACTGGATATACCTGGCCCGCAAACGTATTTATATGTTGCTTTGGATCATACTTCCCACCAGTAGCTCCAGTTGCCCAATCCCCATAAGTATGTATCGAAAAAGCCAATTGTGGATCGGCCCTCAACAAGGCTGCCTGATGATTGTATATGGAATTTGGATTTTGCCCATAGTCAAATGCATCAATTACAATTATCCCCCTGTATACTTTTCTGATCAGTTGCAAAGGCGTCAATAGCCCAAGCCCAGGACCATAATTATATCTAGTAATATGGGCACTCGCCCATTTAGTCATTGCATCATTTAATTGACTGTATGGAATTGCTGGGCCTCCATAAAATTCACCATTAGCAGGATTTTGCTTTTGAGGTGGATTCATGGAGCCAATTTCATTGCCAAAGTTGAGAATGGCATAACTCTGCCAAGGTTTAATTAATGTTGGCTTGTTTAATACCCTCATTGCATTGTTAAAACCCGCCTGGATTCTTGCTGAGTTTTTATACCACCATAGCCCGGTCCAAAACATTGCATTTTCAACACGCCCGGGCATAAGTGTTGGCTCTGCAAACTTATACGATACGTTAAATCCAGTGTAATCATGTAGCTCAACCATTGGAACCGTATTGTGGACAACACAATGGGCAATATATGCTCCAAGTGTAGCTGCATCTCTAAAATTTGCATTCTTGTTTTTGTGCTTCCAAACAATCCGGATGGTGTTTGATTTTTTATTGTTAAAATTATAGTTTTGAATGGTTCTAACTCCGTGTGCGCCGTTATTGCCGGGGTTGTCCCAATCTGCGACATTGACATTAAAACCGCGCATTACTAGGCCAATGCCAATAGCCCTGCCATTCCGGTAATATTGGCCATGTAAGTTGGTTACATTCAAAAATGCACCAAGCATAAAAGCAAGTAATAAGAAATGCTTTGCAAAGAAATATGTATTTTTCATTGATTAACCATTTAGATGATGAAGAAAAGACACTTCGCGCAAGTTTAGCTTGACATGCGATTTAAACTCTCAGAAACCATAGCTTTACGCTTAAAGTAACTCGAACCGAAATCTTGTAGTCATTTTAATCAAACCAGAGGCGCTATCCGTAGGAAATTCGTCCGCGTTCAACTTTTGGATTTCAATTTTTTCATCCCTTGACTCCAATAGTTTACCCATTTTCTTGCCAGCTAAAGAGGCCCGATATGTAGCCTTTTCCGCAGCAGTAGTGAACAGTTTTTTCCATAGTTCTTCTTTATGTTCTTCTACCTGGGCAAATTCAACGGCGCGGACGAATCCAATCAAGAAATCCAACTTTTTCAACACCTCCAACAATTCGTTAAGCTCTACAAAGTTCCTTGCATAGAAAAGATACTCCTTAGAAGGCTTTGAAACTTCAGGCTCCTTTAAATTGTATTGCTCTTCATCTACAATTTGATAGACCAGTTTTTTGTTTGCCAAGTAGCGTTCAAACAATTCAGTATTTTTCTTTTGAAGCGCTATTTGCATAGCTTCAAAATCATCCGGTGCAATACTTTCAGACAATACGTAATTGTTACGGACAGAAACTGAATAGGTGATTTTTTTGACTGGTAAAAAAATCTGATCCTCCATAAGAATTTCAATTGTGGAAGAGCTCTGCCCAGAAGCAATCTGCAATACAAAGCTTAGCAATAAAAAAAGAAAAGTGCGAACCATAGCTCAGTGAATTAGATTGGAGTGATGAAAAAGGAAAGTGATTAGTGTTGAACAATAACCCGTTCTGCTTTGAACCCAGCCACCTGTACCGTATACATCCCATTGGGTAGGGTACTTTCCAGGTCTACTTGTACTTGGTTGGCGCCTTTGACCAATTCCAAGTCGCGTTGCAGCACCACTTTGCCGGTGAGGTCGCTTACGCTGAGTTTGGTTTTTTGAGGCTCCAGGGCATCAATATCCAGGGTGAACTGTTCTTGTGCAGGGTTGGGATACAGGTTCAATCGAGCGCGTCCAAGGTTCTCTGTGCTTACATCCGGTGATGCAACCTCTTTCAAGGCCAGTTCGGGTTCAGCTTTGGCATAGCTCAAGCGTACCTGATACATCCGCCAGCGCTGATTCACATCGCCATGGTAGTCCCATTGCTGTAGGTAGTCGCCGTAGTTGTAAGCGTATCCTGCTACATCCATCATCAAGCCGCTGTTTTGGTTGGAGATGACGTACTCGTTGGTATTGTAATCGCCGTCGAAGGGATCGATGTAGAAGCGTTGATTGGCACCACCATGCCAATCCCAGGCCAAGTACCGACCACCATTGTCTATTGACCCACCTTGTACGTCCATGTACCGACCATCCTGAAGGTTTTGAAAGGTCAGTGAGGCATCATCGCCCATCCGACGAATTCGCCATTGCTGGTTCCAGCCGCCATGATACCCCCATAGGTGTACCCGCCCTGCTGGTGCGGACTCGTCAATAATCAAGTTGTTGTGTACACTCTGAATGACATAGTCACCAACAATCGTATTACAATTGCGATAAAAAATACTGCCATTGCTGTTGCTACCCGCCGCGCCACCATTGGGTAAGACCGCAATGCTGGTCAGGCGGCCATCTACATTGGACCAATTGGAACCATGCCAGCGCCAAATCGACCAGCCACCGTTGCCCCAATCACAACCAAGCGCCCACACGGCACCGTCGAAGCCAATGGCGATTTCAGTGAGACAGCCCGGTAGGTTTTCCCAACCAGCCCCATTCCAACGAGCTACCGAACCATTATTCCGAATCACCCAAGGATTACCGTCAGGATCTACGGCTACCTTTTTCAAATCGCATACCCCTTGATATTCCCAGTTTTGAATATCGGGGTTGAACTTGTACAAGCAGGCATTGGTGCCGATCACAAAAACATCACCACTTGCCCCTGCGGCAATTTCTCGTGCCAAACCAGGCATCTGCTCCCAACCATTGGCATCAGGGTTGTACCGATAGATGTAGTTGGCGGATAAATTGATGCACCAAGATTCGCTAGGGCCAGCCGCCACTTTGTGTGCATGCCCGTTGGTGTAGTTCCATGAATTGGTTTCGGAATTCCAATAATGAAGTTGCACATTATTCCATTGTCCGGCTATCCAAAATGTACCGTCCGGTGCTACATCCACATCTGCGGCATTACCTGGATAAGTTTGCCAACCTTCTGTCCATTCGGTCAAGCCGTGGTTGAAGCGGGGCAGTTGTGCCCAAAGCACTGAGCCTTGAATAAGCAAGGCAAATAAAAGTAATTTGATTTTCATGTTGTTGAAAAGAATTAATGGATAAAAACATTTCGCAACGACCAAGCCCAGGGGAAACCTGTGGACACAGCTATTCTGTATCCAGACGGTCATCTGAACCCTTGTCATTATTCAAGTATTGGTGTACTAGATGGAATAAGGTAAGTGTGGATGGGATCATCTTCGGAACAGCCTGCCGCTTTGGTGCACCAAACGGCGACTGCTTTCTGATCCTCTTGATTACGTCCTTAGTAGTCTTTCAAGTTAATACGGTCGGGTTCTTTGGCAAATAGTCGATAGCTTTTCAACGGTGAACCCACCCGACACTATTAACTTGAAAGAGTACTTAGGAACGGTTAAAGAATAACTCCGTAATTTTGGCGGTCAATTTTAGTGCTGCACTGCGTTAAAAAGCCTCGCCGATGCCCTGCATCGCCTACGTTTTTTGCCTTGTTCAGCACCAAAATTGACTACCCAAAATTGCGGATCTATTCTTTACCCGTTCCTTAGCGAATTGAAAACATTATTGGATCATTCGCTTTTCTGCCACAATATTATTAGGTGTTTTTCGGCTTTGCAACACAAAAATGCAAGATGTTACATTAAACCACCGTCTTTGTTATCTCTATTCAAGCATTTTACAATTGTCCACCACAATCAGCCTTCAAAATAATTTTCCTCTCCAATCATGGTACGGGTGTTGCTCAAAACCTCAGTGAGTGCGGATTTGGCCAGGGTGCTATGTTCGCGCAATTCATCCAGGATTTTTTGTTCCTCAATGGGTGGTATACCAGGGTCCAATTCATTTACAAGCTGGCGGAGTTCTACCATTTGTTTACTCAATTGCCCCGCAATGATCCCAAAGAGTTGCGTTTTTTGCTCATTCAATTGTTGCAGGGCTTCAGCCTGTTCGGCGATGAGTTGTTGTTTTTGGAGCAAAATCCGGTGATTGCGCAAGCGATGACGGTACAATAGCACTGTAATCCCGCCAATGATCAGCGCAAAAACAAAGACGATGATGCCCAGACTGCGTTTTTGTTTCTCAGCCTGGATTTTTTTCAAATAGCGTTGATTGATTTTTTCCTGTCTTGTGCCCAATTGATAATTGGCAAATTGCTGCTGGGTGGACTGTTTTAATCCATCTGATTTGATTTTTTCTTCAAGCGTATGGTATTCGCGAAGAGCGCTGAGCCCCTCCCTGTTTTTGCCCATTTCTTTAAGAATGTGGGCATGGGTAGATAAAATGGACAAGTGAAAATGAAGCAGATCATTTTGTCGGGCGATGGCGATTCCCCGTTTGGCCAGGATCAAAGCTGAGTCCAATTGCCGATGACTCAGGTAATGGGTTGCATAAAAATCCATGATGTTGACATCCGAGATCACATCTTGAATGGAATCGGTTAATATTTTAGCCCTATTCAGGTAAGCAAGACTTTTTTGGTCTTTCTTTAGCTCAACATTGGCGATGTGCAACATGATATACGCGTTGATGTCGTCCTGTATCGGGCCAATAGTCACTCTCTGCTTGATGGATTCGAGGGCATATCTAATGACAAGATCATATTGACCTTTGCGCTGAGCGATTTGTGCCAGCAGGTTTAAATCCTGGGCTTGGCGTCCGGGAATTTTGTAGTAGCCTGGCTCTTTGGTATTTTGTTTTATGAGGTACTCGGCCTCTTTGTATTGGCGGAGGTTGATGTAGTTGAGGGCCAGATTATAGCGGGTAAGTAAGCGCACCTTAGCTCCTTCGGGCGTTCGGTCTTTGCTGAGGGCAAGCGACTGATAGGCATACTCAAAGGTTTTGCTCAGGTTGCCCAAGTCCTGGTTGATGATAGCGAGCCCATTGTATGCCTCAGCATGGAGCAGGGGGTATTTGGCCACGGGTACTGTATTAATGGCCTTCATACAGTAATTGATCGCTTTTTCTTGCTCGTAATTGATAAATAGCTGAATGGCTTTGTTGATGTATGCACGGGCCCATAGCTCCTTTTGTTTGATCTGATCGGGAATCATGGCCAGTACTTGGTCATTGTAAAGGCTGGCTTTGTTGAGGTCTCTCCGTTTGTACTGTTCGAACAGTTCCAGGAGTGTTTGAGCCTTCTGGATTGGCGACTCTGCGGCTTGTAATTTGTACTTCAACTCAGCCAGTTCAGAACTGTCCTGCTGCGCCCGAAGTGGATAGGCAGATAAACCCAAAAACAGGGTGGATACCCACAGCCAATGGACGAAGCGCAGGATAGGCTCGCGACCACAAACAGCTGCAGTACGAAGGCGGATATGACAGAACAATTGATCAAAGCTCATTTTGAATGTTTTGGTCTTCTGCAAAAACGATTGTAAAACGAGTACCCTCATTCGGCGTGGATGCACCCAATAAACTTCCCCCCTCTTTCTCTATAAACTGGTGAACCAGGGACAATCCAATGCCCGTACCCGTTTCTCCTTTTGTGCCCGCCCGTGACAAGCGGCCACTCAGCGCTTGCCGCAGTTGCACTTCCGTCATACCGATGCCCTGATCCTGAATACAAATGTGTGTGTGTTGCTCGGCTTTCCAGGCGCTTACTTCAATGTTCTGGCCAGTATCCGAGAATTTGATGGCGTTGATCAACAGATTGCGAATGGCCATACGCAGCATCTCTTCATCCTGAACAAGCCCCAGATTTTCTGGAATCAGCAAAGTGATGCTTACCTGTTTGTCCAGGTACATCAATTGCACGATCTCTTTGATTTCCCGAACCAATGGAAGCAGTACAATCCATTTTTTTTCACTAGGCCGGTGTTTCATCTGTAGATTGGCCCAGCAGAGTAAGTTTTCCAGCAGTACATTTGTCTTGGTTGTTTGCTGTTGCAACATTTCGAGCCACCACTGGCGTTCGGGTTCGGTGTATCCCATTTCATCTAGGGCGTCCAGAATAACTTCGAGTGACAACAAAGGAGAACGCAAATCGTGAGAAACAATGGCAAAAAGGCGGTTTTTAAGCTGACTGAGTTGCTCCAGTTCTTTTTTCTGGGCTTCAATTTTTTTATTTTGCACTTTTAGCAATTGGTTGGCACGTTGTTTCTGCCAAGTCCGCAAACCAGTGAACAAGCCCAGTACACCAAGCAGGGCTCCCGCAATCCACAAAAAGAAGCGAGTATTTTTTTGGCGTTCCAGCCTGGTTTGGTAAGTGGATTTCAGCACCTGTTCGGCCCGAGAGATGGTCAATTCCTCCAAAATTTGTCGCCCCTTTTCTGCTTCACTGCTGTCATCCTTGAGCGCTGAAAGGGAGTCTAAAGCAGCGAATGCTTCCGCAAGCAGGCCCTTGTGCTCCAAAATGAGGGAGCGTTGCTTCCAGGCGCTTTGGGGTAGAGTATCTTGGGTCGAATGAGGTGGGAATAGGGCTAACAATTGGTCGTTTAGTGCTAAAGCTGAATCCAGTTGATTCTGTTGCAGGAGCAATTGAGCATGCTGTAAGATGCTACTCTTTATTTGCAAATCATTTTTGATTTTTTTAGCAATACGAAGCCTTTCTCTGGTGAAATTCAGCGCGGCATTCAGGTCTCCAGTTTGTGCCGCCAAAGCACTCAAACGGGTCAATGCCTGTAAACTTAATCCCGTTTGTTGATGTTTTTGGGCAACGCGTTGGGCTTTTAACAGGCTTTGCTGGGCTTGTGCATAATTGCGCTGGGCAACATCCAACTCACTTTGCAACAACAGCAGTTGGATGTACTCTGGTGGGGCTGAAGTTTCGTTTAACTGGGCACTGAGGCTAGTAAGGGTTTTAGCGAGTGCTGCAAACTGTTGAGCCGATAACTGTGCCCAGCCGATTTTAAGTTTAAGCCGGTACGCTAAAACAGGGTCGACCGTTTGTTCGATGCCATTTTGGTAGAATTCAATGGCCTTGGGAATATTACCGTAATTAAGGTACAGGTCACCAATTCCAGCACACAGTGAGGCGTACAGTGTATCGGATCGGCTTTGTTGGATGTAGCCAAGTGCTTCAAAATACAATTGGGCGGCACGGACATGGTCTTTTTGCTGGAGAGCAATATTCGCTGAATCGCGTTTTTGTAAAGCAAGGCGAAGCCGCTGTCCCGACAAAGGAAGTACAATAAATAAGCAATAGCCTATACACAGCCCAAAGGTTTTAGCCCTAAACATGAGGTAATCTCTTCTGTTGTAAAATGGGAGACCTTATTCCACACCGATTCAGGATTAAACCTCGACCGGTGTGGAATGCTTTGTAGTGGGGCAAAAATAAGTGATCATTTTTCCTGAGCCAGAGGATTAGATAAGACACTTGAAATGAAACGTTTACTCATCTAATCCTCTGGCAAAATGATCACTTATTTTTTTATCGCCCCTTTGGGAATAGGACATTCATGGTCTTGAATTAAAACAAGACCCCGTTATTCACGTAGTAAAAATAGGAAGTTCCACCACTAAAAGTCCAATTGGTGGCATTAAAAGAACCGTTTCCAGTAGCACTGCCCTGAATTTTGTAAGCTTGCACCGCCTGCCCGGCGCGGTTCCAGGTCAAGGGGCTGCCACTTACACAGGTTTCCGGCCCAAGGTTGGCATTTTTCAAAAAGTATGCGTGATTGAGTCCATATACTTTGCCGATGCCATTTTGGTCGATGCATACCGCCGTTTGTTCATCCACTCCAATTCCTTTTACGGTGGTGTAGGCAAAATCCTTCATCAAACGCGCCATAAAGGTGATGTGCCGCCCCTGGCGGTCGCGCTGGGTATAATGTGAATCGGTGATGGTATTTTGCAAGTGGGTAGCGGCAAGGAAGTCGTTTTGTCCCAGCGTCAAAAGGCTGTTGTATGGATTGGCGAGGGCTTGAGCTGTGGTTATACTGCCCGTTTGGGCGCTATAATAAGCAGACCCCAAAATGGCCAGTCCGGCACTGGTTCCTCCAACGGGGGCTCCTTTGGTGTTCAGCAGGTAATTAATGGCCGTTTCAGTGGCTGAGTTTTTCCAATAATTGACATAATTCCACTGGTCGCCACCTGCGATGAACAATGCCTCGGCAGCCCGAATTTTATCGGTCACACTAGCCAAATCTGCTTTAGCCCGGCTGTCGATGATGATGGTTTCAACGGAGTTGACGGGCACCATATTAAACATGTATTGGTTGTAGCCATCCGCACCAGATGAACGAATGACGACGATGTCGCCCCCGCCACTGCGGGTCAGCAACCAGGCAATGGCTGCATCTACATCGGTGCTTCCACCCATCAGCACCAGGCCGGGTGTTGGTGTAGGGGTCACGTCGGCAGCATTTCCGGTCAGGTAAGTCACCACCCTTGGCTCTTTTGCAGCTAATTCACCCACTGCTTCTTCGGTGGGAATGATTTGATTGTTTTGGGAACAGCCCAGGTTAAAGGCCAACAATCCAAGCAGCAATAGTTGAGACACATTGTTTTTGCGCATAATTGAGCTTTGTCTGGTTAAGGAATGAAGGTAAAATACAAAAACTACCAATTTCAATTGTTATTTCTTTTTATTTATCTTGATTCAACAGGCTACACACCAAGTTTTTGAGGTTTGGCGTTTTTTGTAAAAATAAAACTTGATCCATGTACAGAACACTTACTCTTTTGTGCTTGACCTTCAGTTTGGGTACTACCCTATCCGCTCAGGATATCGAAACCCACGAGTATTTTCAAATCGAAACCAACCAAACAGCCTACGCTTTTGGCGACAACATCAACGTCCGTGATGCCCCCAATACTGCAGGTAAAGTCGTGGCTCAAATCAAGGCAGGTACAACATTGAAAATTCTGGATGTTGCTGGGGATAAACTAGCCCTCAAGGGCATTGAGGTGCCCTGGGTGAAGGTGCAATTTTTACAAAATGGGAAAAGCCAGCAGGGGTACATTTGGTCGGGTTTGTTGGCCTTGGATCGAGTGGTGAGGGATGGTTTTGAGTTTTTATTGGGTCTGACTCGCATTGAGGGAGAGGTATACTATCAAGAGGTTCGTGTGGTAAAAGAAGGTGCCCTACTCGCATCTAAGGAGTATAAAAGTTTTGCCGAAGAAGGTTTTTATGTAGGTTTTGAAGTCACTGATAACAGAGGCGTTGCTGGAGTAAAAAACATCCTCAAAGTCCATAATGGTTACGAAGCCTGCGGCTATTGGTCGGGATATAGCCTGTTCTTTTGGGACAACAAACAGCTTTTTTTTATTGGCAATGATTACGGTTTGGTCGACGGAGGAGAGTATTACAAAGGTACGGAGTACATCTTTCCAGCAGATGATAAAGAACTGGAAGGTAAGATCAAGAAAAAGGATACTCATTTTGAGGCTGATCTCGTTGGCAATAGTGAGGAAAAGATTATCTCTACAATCTGGGTTTGGGATGGTAAACAATTGGTGCATAAAAAAGAAGAATGATCCTTGCTTTTTTTCGCGGATTAGCCCCGAAAGGGCGACATAACAGCAAGAAAGGGGATAGCCCTTTCGGGGCATAAAAAAGACCAATAAGCCTCGCTTTCAGTGGATTAGCCCTGAAAGGGCGGCATAACATCAAGAAAGGGTACAGCCCTTTCGGTGCATAAAAAAGACCAATAAGCCTCGCTTTCAGTGGATTAGCCCTGAAAGGTAGGGTGTCCAGAATACAAAAAAAAGACCTTTAGTTTTGTGAAGTCTACGCACAAAAAAAAAGGTCTGATGAG
>JAIYAV010000333.1 GCA_027488855.1 Saprospiraceae bacterium | reverse complement strand
TAAAGTAGATGGGCAACCGCTGTACAAAATGGCGCGTAAGGGTGAAAGCATCAAAGTGGATGCCCGCAAAGTGCACATTTACGAGATCAATTTTACCCGCATAGAACTACCGGAGGTAGACTTTGAAGTGCATTGCAGCAAAGGGACTTACATTCGGTCATTGGCTTATGACTTGGGTAAAGCCTTAAAAAGTGGTGCGTATTTGAGTGCGCTGCGCCGCACCAAGATTGGAGAATTTGAAGTGGATAATGCCAAGTCGGTTACAGAATGGGTGGAATGGATGGATGGGAAAATTCAGGCCTGAGTTTTTCATCTATAAAGCTTCTTTCTCACCAATTAGACACTTTTAATTGAACCATCTAAGACATCTAAGAAACACCTCAGGGGCATTGCTCCTCTAAGATGTCCCTTAGATGTCTTAAATAGTTCAAAAAAAACATGCGGCGAAGCCGCTCAGGATTGAGTATATCCCTTGATCACCTTCTCAAATAAACCTCCCGGCAAAAGCCGTTTCAGCGTAAGCGATAATTTCTGATACGACTTCCCCACCGGATACAACTTCGCCATTTTTTCCTTCTCCAAAATCTGAATGATTTCAGTGGCCACATACTCGGCAGTAGAACCTTTACTCACGCCATCGTTCATGTTTTGAGCCACTTTAGCAAAAACACTGTTGTAAGCCGGATTATCTGCTGCGTATTCCATGATGCGGTGCGCGGTGATGGAGGTTTGAATGTCTCCACACTGAATGGCACTCACTTGTATCCCCAAACGGCCAACCTCCAGGCGCAATGCCTCGGTAATGCGATCCACAGCGGCTTTGGTTGCGCTGTACACTGCCCGGTAAGGCAGGGCTACTTCCGATGCGATGGAGCTGATGTTGATGATTTTACCGGATTGCGCTTGCCGCATGTGCGGAAGTACGGCCTGAGTGACTCGAATCAGTCCAAAAACATTGGTATCAAAAGCCTGTTGGATGCTATCCACACTCATCACTTCCAACGGTCCAGCAATGCCAATTCCAGCATTGTTGATCAACACATCGATTTGGCCTTGTTCAGCAATGATTTGTTGAACGGCTGTGTTGACACTCGCCTCATTTTGAACATCCATCGTTAACAAGCGGAAGCGGGTTTCATCCCCCGATTTCCGGCTGGTGCCATATACGATGTATCCTTTTTGGGCCAATAAGGTGGCCAGAGCCTCGCCTAATCCAGAGGAGGCACCCGTTACCAGAGCTATTTTTTTCATGATTAGCGTGCAAATTTTGGGGCGGGGATCAATTCTTTTGAACCAGCGATGTATTGGTAAAAACCTTCCCCACTTTTTGCGCCCAGTTTTCCGGCGGTGACCATATTGACCAACAAGGGGCAGGGTGCGTATTTGGGTTGACCGAAACCATCTTGCAATACTCGGAGGATGGACAAACATACGTCTAGCCCAATAAAATCGGCCAGTTGCAGCGGCCCCATCGGGTGGGCCATACCCAGTTTCATCACCGTGTCGATTTCTGTAACTCCGGCTACCCCTTCATACAAAGTGTAAATGGCCTCATTGATCATCGGCATCAAAATGCGGTTGGCGACAAAACCAGGGTAATCGTTGACTTCAACCGGAATTTTACCCAAAGACTGGGATAGCTCCATGATGATGCGGGTGGTATCGTCACTGGTATCAAAACCCCGAATGACCTCTACCAATTTCATCACGGGGACGGGGTTCATAAAGTGCATTCCGATCACCTGGCTGGCTCTTTTGGTCACTGCTGCAATTTGGGTGATCGAAATAGAGGAAGTATTGGTAGCTAAAATTGCTTTTGCAGGGGCAAAACTGTCTATTTCCTGGAAAATTTTGAGTTTGAGGGCCACATTTTCAGTAGCTGCTTCTACCACCAAATCTGCGTGTTTAACCCCTTCTTCAAGGCTGGTTGCGGTCTTTATGTTCGCCAGGGTTCGATCCTTATCAGCTGCAGTGATGCTTTCTTTTTTGACCATGCGATCCAGATTGTTGCTGATGGTCGCCAGGGCTTTTTCCAGGGCAGCGGCTGAAACGTCGATTAAAGTGACCTGATGCTGGTGCTGCGCAAAAACGTGAGCGATGCCATTTCCCATGGTTCCGGCTCCGATGACACTGATGTTTTTCATACAAGTAAAATTCAGGCAGTGAAGGTAGTGGAAGTCGCTTCAATATGCAACCTTGACATAGATTTTGCCTGGCTTAGTCGAATTTTCAAGCATGGCTTACTTCACTCGGGTAGTTTTGGCCAGTATTTAAACATCACTCATTAAACCTGTAACTTAATGAAACTAAGAAGAAATGTTTATTTCGCCCTTTTGATTGGCCTGCCTTTGTTTTCATGTAGCAATAATGTCGCAGAGGAAAAAGCTGCCCGTGAAGCCGAAGAAGAAGGTTTCCATCTCAACATTTCAACTAAGGATGGCGATGTAAAAATTGACGCTTCCAGTAAAGGTGACAAAAAATCCGGTAAAGACAAAGATGGTTTTCACCTCAACATTTCGACCAAGGATGGCGATAGTGAAATCAATGGACTCAACCTTGAAAACAGTTTTGAGGGGCTGGATTTAAAAATTGATGGCTCTGCCTCCAAGCTGGACGCCAAGGTATTGCGCAGCGTTTTTCCCGATCACATTGGTTGGTTCAAACGCAGTGAGTACAATTTTCAAAATGCCTTGGGCCTGGTGTCCAACGCCGAAGCCCAATACATCAAGGGCAAACAAAAAGTTACGATTGTCGTCCTGGGTGGAGCCATTGGTGGCATCGCTGGAGGATTCAGTGATTTTTTTGAGGGAGAATTTGACTTGGAAGATTCCGACATGCGCCAAAAAACCGGAGAGTGGAACGGCATCAAATACGTAGAAGGCTACGACGAAGAACACCAACAAAACTTCATGCACATGGTACTCGACAACCGCATCGTAGTGATGGTGGCTGGTGAAAACATGTCGGAATGGAATTTTAAATGGTGGTGGAAACGGATCGATTGGAAAAAATTGGAATCTAAATAAAGCTGATCTTTTTATAAATTGTGCAGGCTTTTAAAACCAAAATCCATGCGCAATTTGCTTTTTTGGCTGCTTTCTAGCAGTATAGTATTCACTTGTTCTGCACCAGACAAGTCTACCGAACTCCTCGTCAACGCCGATTTTGAAGCCATTGAGGTGGATTTGGAAGACTTGTTTGCTGCCGGGCAATTCCCAAAGGACACCCTCATCACCATTGAGCACGATGAATTTTTTAAGCAAAAAAAACGCTACAAGGCCTATCCGCTAGCCCCAATCCTCAAACCATTGCTGGCCAAAGTCAAGGATACCACCAACCTGCGGGTTACCTTCACTTGCAGCGATGGTTACGCACCCAATATGAACTTGAGCAAGGTGCTCAACCATGAGGCTTATCTGGCAGTACAAGACCAAGACCAGGCTGGTTTGGGTAAAGATTGGGCTGATTCTCTGGCCAACAAGTTTCGACCTTATTATTTGGTTTGGCGGAATGCGCCCAAAGGAGAAGCTGGGTTTGCCTGGCCGTATGGCTTGGCTGAAATCCGGATTGCTTCCTTTTTTCACGATTTTGCTGATGCTTTCCCCTTGCACAATACCGCTGCCCAAAAGGGATTTCAGCTCTTTCAAATCCATTGCATGAAATGCCATTCCATCAATAAAATTGGCGGAGTGATGGGGCCAGAATTCAATTACCCCAAAAGCATCACGGAGTATTGGAAAAAGGAAGACATCTACAATTTTATGCGCGACCCACAATCCTACCGTTACAGCGCCAAAATGCCCGCCGTTGGTCTTTCCAGGGGAGAGTTTGAGGAGATTTATGGGTATTTACTAGAGATGAAAGGAGTGAAAAGTGAAAAGTGAAAAGTGAAAAGTGAAAAGTGAAAAGTGAAAAGT
>JAIYAV010000196.1 GCA_027488855.1 Saprospiraceae bacterium | reverse complement strand
CCGCCGTCTGCCTCCATAAAAGCTGGGGCTATGTGTCCGCCAGGCGCTTGACAAAGAAGTCCTGTGAGCATCTTGGCAGGACCAGCATGCGGCTAATCCTCGGGGTCGTTTTTTTCATGTCGGCTTCTTTTCAGTTGGCACAGGAAGGGTTTGATCACCAAATCGCGATGCCCAATGTGTCCCCTCCAGACTGGCTGGTGAGTTGGGAGGATTTGGCCCAAAAATTTGGGGAGATGTTGCCTGAAAACATCCGCAATTTTTTAAACCTGGATCGCCCGATAGAGTTCCGTCCGGTAGAACTGGTCAATCCAGCCCTGCCTACCAAAAGTCAACCTTTTCGGCACATCTGGATGAAAGCCAAAGGCGACATGCCCAGCGATGCCCAAACCCATCAGTGTGTGTTGGCTTATACTTCCGATTACAATTTGCTTACCACTGCGTTGCTGCCGCACGGCAGTGAGGCTTCTTTCGGCAATGTAAAAATTGCCAGTTTGGATCATGCCATGTGGTTTCACCGCCCCTTCCGCATGGATGAGTGGTTGTTGTACGCCATCGATAGCCCGAGTGCTTCGAATGCGCGCGGATTTACCCGAGGGAATATTTTTACCCAGGATGGCATGCTGGTCGCTTCAGTGGTACAAGAAGGCTTGATTCGACCCAAAAATTAATTATTTTGCCGCATCAAAAGCAAATGCTGCCTTGTTATGCAAACGATTTACGAAACCAGACTCTTCCAACTCGCTTCCGAATACGAACACCTAATGCGCCGCTCCAATGACTACAAAGGGCTGAGCAATGGTGTTTTAGATCGCTATGTACATCCTGTGCTGACCACCGGTCATTTGCCCCTAACCTGGCAATACGACCTCAATCCTGAAAGTAACCCGAATTTGATGTTGCGCCAGGGTGTGCTCTCCATTGCCAATGCCGGTGCAGTGACCGTGGGGGATAAAATTGCACTAATGACCCGTTTGCAAAGTTTTGACGGGCAATTCTTTTTCGCTCTGGCCGAAAGCAGCACGGGGGTGGATCGTTTTCGTTTTCGTACCTACCCTACCGTAATCCCGATCATGACCACGGTGCGCACCAACATTTTTAATTTGCGGCTCACTCCGCATGAAGATGGTTGGATTTATGCCTTGTACAACCTCCGCCAAAAAGATCAAAACAGTGCCGCAGCTACTTTCCATCATGCCGTGGCCCGAACCAAGGACTTACAAAACTGGGAAAGTTTACCCGATTTGGTTTTTAGCGCCTCGGCACAACGCTTGTGTTTGTTGCACCCTGCACTGATCGATGGCAAATACATGGTGTACAGCCAACAAATCGACCAGTTGCAAAGTGGGATGGGCAGGCGCCCAATCACCATCAATAGTTTTGAAGATTGGGCCCATGCCACCTGTACTGAGGAAAGCACCCTCAAAGGCATCGCTTTTCCTGAAATTGAAACGCCAGCCTATGTCCTAGGGCCTTGCCCGATCAAAACCGAGTTGGGTTGGATTCATTTGTGCTCGGGTTTGCGGCGGAGCTCCTATGGTTGGCGGCACATTTTGCATGTTTTTTTGACCGATTTGGATAATCCTTCTAAAATTCTCGCCCAACCTGGTGGCCATTTTTTGGAATTAAATGAAAAAGACAAATCGAGTCCCGCCCTACGCATGTTGCACTCCAATGGTTGGGCCATGTTTAAAGACAAGGTTTATCTGTACTACACCAATTTGGACAATCGGGTCAGAGTGGTCAGTATTCCCCTTGATCGCCTGCTGGATTATGTGGTCAATACGCCTCAAAATCAAATAGATGCCTCAACTGGCTTAAAGATGCGCCTCGAAATGATTGACCAGAATCAAACATTTATGAACAAATTTCATTTGTAAACTTAGGGCATTTTAGCGCGCTTTTTCTGCCCTCACAAATACCGTGTGCAGGGCAGGTCATTCTGCCAAGTTTTAATTTTTTGATTAAAAACATGGTGGTTTCAAACTTCTATGTTATTTTAGCCCGTGTAAACTATAAGTAACAAAACGCAATTCAGGGTCTGATTCCCGTTATTAAGCGACTTTTAAACTCCATTGGTCTTCCTTTCCACATCTGCATCGACTCCATAATCGACATCGGTAACTATGGATAAACTTCCAATGTGGTAACTGTTTTTTTCTACATAAATGTCCAAATTATGCAAAAACGAGTACGTTTTTTTTCAGTAGTGTTCGCCCTGCTGCTCACTAGTAGTGCTTTGCTGGCACAAGCTACTTTAAAGGGTTCTGTAAAAGACGAGAAGGGTGAAGCACTGGTTGCTGCCTCCATCAGCGTAGCTGGTACCACCACTGGAGTCATTACCAACCTGGAAGGCATGTATGAAATGCCATTGCCAGCTGGAACCCATACCATCAATGTTTCTTACACTGGTTATGAAGCGATTGCACAAGTAGTAACCATTGGTAATCAGGATGTAGTGTTGGACTTCATCCTCAAATCCGCAGTGACCAACCTGAATGAGGTGGTCATCAGTGTAGGTAGCCGCAATACCTTGCGCACCTCTACCGACACACCTTTGCCCATCGACATCTTGGGGGCAAAAGATTTGGTCGCGAGCGGCCAAACCACTTTTGACAAGGCTTTGACCTATCGGGTTCCATCCTTTAATAGTGTCCAAACGCCCGTCAATGATGCAACCTCTTTGCTCGACCCGTATGAAATCCGCAACATGGGCCCAAGCCGTACCTTGATTTTGATCAACGGAAAACGGAAAAACATGAGTTCCTTGTTGTACACCCAAACCTCACCAGGTCGGGGGGAAACGGGTGCGGATATTTCAGCCATTCCACAAGATGCCATCGAAAGGGTTGAAATCTTGCGCGATGGAGCTTCTGCCCAGTACGGTTCGGATGCGATTGCCGGGGTAATGAACATCATCCTGAAAAAGGATGTCGACAAAGGTGGCGTAACCCTGCGTACGGGCATGACCAGTGAAGGCGACGGTGAAATGTTTGGGGTATCTGTCAACAATGGGGCTCGCCTGGGCGCCAGAGGATTCCTCAATTACACCCTGGATCTTTCCAAAATTGGTTTGGCCAATCGGCCGGGCACAGTAGATGCTGAGGGTGAGGCTGCCGACTTTGGTGCCAACATCAACGACGTCCGTGCCTTTTTGAAAGACCGTCCCGATGCTGGCAACATCAATGGTTCGCCAGCAACAACCGCAATGAAATTTGCGATCAACACTGGTGGCAAAGTCAGCGAAAACAGCGAAGTGTACGGCAACGCGGCTTACATTTTCAAAAAAGTCAACAGCTTTGCCAACTATCGTACCCCTTACTGGCGTACCCTGAGTGATTTTCCATATCTCACTGATTTCTTTGGTGTAAATGGAAAATACGTAGGTTATGTGCCCACTTTTGACGGTGACCTCATTGATTACCATGCTACTGCCGGGTTCAAGTCGAGTAGAAATGGCTGGAATACCGATGTAAGCTTTACCATTGGTGGCAACCAGCAGACCTACACCGTCCGCAATTCGCAAAACCGCAACCGCACCCTTAACCCCGATGGTACGTTCAAGTACCGCGAGAACAGCCCGATCAATTTCCGGCCAGGTGGAACCCGCTTTACCCATGCCGTAGGGAACATCGACGTAAACAAGCGCGTTTCCAACATATTTAGCTTTGCCTTTGGCTCGGAGTTCCGTACCGAAGATTTCACCATTCTTGTGGGTGATGAAGCCTCTTATGAAGACGGTGGTGCCGATTCCTTTGCAGGCAACGACCCACGCAACTCGGGCCATTTCAACCGTTACAACGTTGGGGCTTATGCTGATTTTGCCTTTGATTTTACCGAAAACTTCCTGGTCAATGCCACGGCTCGTTTGGAGAATTACAGCGACTTTGGGGATGCTTTTGTCTGGAAAATCAGTTCTCGCTACAAATTGGCAGATGACAATGTAGTACTCCGTGGATCTATTTCTACGGGCTTTAAAGCACCAACGCTGCACCAGATTTATACCCAAAAGGCACAGTACAGCTTTGTACCTGGCCAGGGCATTCAGGTAGGTGGTTTGGTGAGCAACGTTTCTCGGGAAGCTCGTTTGTTGGGCATTCCGAACCTTGATCCAGAAAAATCAACCAACTTCACCTTGGGGATCGGGCTCAAACCTGCGCCTAACTTCAACATTACCCTCGACTATTTCAGCATCAATCTGAAAGATCGGATCATCTTGAGTACCGAAATCAAGTCTACGGGTGGCACTACTCCGCTAGATAAAATTTTGTCGTCCAACAACTTGTCTGACCTCAGTTTCTTCGTCAATGCGCTGGACACCAGAACTTCCGGTCTTGACTTTGTAGCCAACTATCGTGCCATCAAATTTGGGGCAGGAAAATTGGGTGTAAGCCTAGCGGGCAACGTCATGCTGCAAAACGAACGAGTGGGTGCAGTAAAAAACCCAGCTTTGATCGCAGGCGCAAGACAATCGGTGGCAAATGCGACGCAAGAAGCCTTGTTTTTCACTTCACGTCCCAAGTTCAAAACCATTTTGGGATTGGATTACGAAGTTGGTCGCTTCATCTTTACGCTTGGCAATACGCTATTTGGGCCAACGAAATTCAAGCAACAAGGTTTGGATGATAACTTGTACACCGAGTTTAAAACCAAATTGGTTACCGACTTGGCGATTACTTTCCAGACGAGCAAAAAATCAACGATTGCATTGAACATCAACAACTTGTTCAATGTATTGCCAGAATGGGAGTTTAAAGCCGAAAATGCAAAAGGTGAAACTCTGTTGAAAGACGCTGCGGCGCTGAAGGTCAACTCTAACCTGATTACTTTCAACCAACGGTATTCAACTACGACGTACGATGGTTCTCACTTTAGCCAGTTGGGAACGATCTTTAATTTGTCTTATAACTTCCGGTTCTAAGGGAGTGAGGTTTTACAACATGACCGCCACTTTTCCGTTTGGAGAGGTGGCGGTTTTTTTCTTATTAAAAGAGGGTCAGTGGATGGGATTGACACGTAAGGATATTAGTACAAGTCTGGAGGCTTGTATCAGCGGGGGCTTAGCAGGAGTCACTAAGTCTTATTCTGGATTTGACAGCCCATGTTTTTTTAGATATGGAATATTAAAATAAATCAATACCCCAATCAGAATTAAAGGAAGATAATTGAATCCTATTAAAAGCATAGAATCGGCTGATGTTAGATGTAAATATAAAACACTCTTGATGCCTTGGCTTGCGTCAAATATCGGATTATTGTACTCAGTTTTTGTTGGGGTTGCAAATATTATCTTATCGATGTACGGTATTTGTAAAATAATCCAAAGTTCTACCAAATAATTTGTCGGCTTACCATTTTTTAGATATTGATACCCTCCGACAAGTCCAATTATTGAAACTATTACAGAACAATAATTAGCCACTCCAAAGGAAAAATAGTCGACAACCACATTAGAAATCGCTGCTATAGAAAGTATAATCATTCCAACTGGCAGGATTTTAATTTTCAATTTATTTCTTTCAAGCATAAGGTTGTTTTAATGTTTTAAGAAATTCACCGCACTGATACAAGTGCCTATCCATCGCTGGTGAATGGAAGAAGACTTAGGCCAACGGACCCCTAAGATGCCCTTAGATGTCTTAGGTGGTTCAAAAAAACCAAGCCCTGCGGCAGCAGGGCACTGGACTTACTCTATCCTTCCCCACCGCTCAAAAATCCTTCTCTTCGTCGTAATCGATCAAAAAAGTAGTGATGTGTACCCCGCGAATTTCTTCTTCCCCCTCGTGTACCAGCGCCGGATACCGCAGGTGATTGGGCGCAAAAACCAAATACACTGCCTCCTGAAGTGCCAGGCTTTCGGCATAATACGCCAGTTGTTTTTTGCCCGCCTCAAACTGGGCAAAACCATAGTACTTTTTGCTTTCAAATAAAATTTCTTCCCCCTGGATGTTGAGGATCAAATCACTTTTTCCCAGGCCCGTATTCGCTTCCCGGTAACTTTTGCCCTGGGCTTGTAGCAAAAAAGCTGCGATGAATGTTTCAAAACTGTAAATGAGCCCGGCTTCTTTGATGGAGGTATAATTACCCGCTTCATCCTTTTCGCGGAACACGGAAAAACCTCTTCTTTTGACGTAAGCCTTGTACGCGTCAATGAGTTTGTCAATTGCCAATTTGCCCGCTTGAGTAAAAAATTCTGGGGCATACAAACTACTGCTCAGCTCGTCTTTTTCACCGTTGGTATAAGGGTAAAAGGCTTTTTGAAGCCGCTTTTTGTAAAAAGGCACCCAAAATTCCACCATCCCAGCAGCATTCCGACGAATGAGGCCGTTGACATGCAGGGCTTTGATCGTCTCACGGTCTATCTCAAAAGAGACTTCGATTTCGCGAAACAGCAATTTTTCCAAAAAAGTCCGATGCTTTTTGGCCTGCTTCAGGATGTTGGCAAAGTTTTTATCGATGGCCTCGTTCAGGTACCAATCTTCTACCCGGAGGTAATCTTCGTAGCTGATCGTGGATTTACCGGGGTTGCGGGCCACCAGTTGTTGTGCAAAACCATTGACCAAGCCTGGTTGATTGGCGGTGATGCGTCGGATTTCTTCAATTACTTTAGGGGCAAAAACTTGCCCACTCTCCAACTCGTGCTGCTGGAGGAGTTGACCGGTTTCTGCATCCGTGAAATAGGGGATATTGAGCGTATCAGCGATGTTGAAAGGACTGGCATTGTCTTCCATAACTCCCACAATGTTGCTCACGCCAACCAAGATGGCGCTTTTGAGTGGGTTTTGATCGCGACTGTGGTACAGACTACGGATGGCGTGTAAAAATTGCCCCAATAGTGCTGGATTGAGCCCTTCAATTTCATCTACAATGAGCACCAATTTTTCAAGGGATAAATTGGTGATGAAGTTGGTCAAATCGCCCAGGCTATCAATGGGGCTTAAGGCGATGCCAATGGTTCGAAACTCCTGCTCCAACCGAGCAACCAAGGTCTCCAGCGATGCGTTGATCAAATCCTCCACATTGATCTTGACAACTGCATATCCTTGTTTTTCCAAGGCTGCTTTGAGGAGCAAAAAATAGGTACTCTTCCCCGTCTGGCGCGGTGCCCAAATGGTGAAATAACGTTCATCTCGTACCATCTGGATGCCCTGCTCCACCAGTGCTTCACGCAACAAGGTATAGTGCTTGGCAGGGATATTCGGCCCAGAGGTATTGAATATACGCATGTGGAGTGATTAATTTTGTTACAAAGGTAGGGAAAAAATTGTACCTAACAGCTATGGCAGCTCTATAGGCGAGTTCAAAATGGAGCGTACTTTATCTAGACTCCAAATACCCTAAACACAACAGCCACTTTCCCATCCAGAAAAGTGGCTGCCTGATATATTTCGATGTAACTTTGGTCAAAAAAGAAAGGCTGCGCTTGGCAGCCTTCTGAACTACTAATCTAGCCCGGTAATCAGTCTTTGCACTACAAAGATAGGGGCGTTTTAAGCTGATGTCTTGTACTCGTTCCAGTGTTTTTTGAAAAAAAAGCGCCAATAATTGTTGTTAAAAAATTAAAATTCAATAGATTAAGTCAAATATTTTTTGGGGTTTTCATTTTAGGCGCTGAAAAAAATGCAAAATTATTTTTCCCGGAATTCGCTCAACTGGTTTTCTTTCTCCACATAAATCACGGGCACATTGCCCAGGTTATTCACCTTTCCCCTTACCACGATGTATTTGTCCTTCCAATTGCTGAGGGGGTCGTAAGAAAAATTGACTAGTTGCTCTTTGTTGATAAAAATGGTGAACAGCTCATTGGGGTATTGCTGATCCAGGTTGAGCAGGATGTTACCTTTGCGGCTGGCCCGGGCACCGACCACTTTTCCACACACTTTAATTTCTTCATTTCGTCCCATGAACAAGCGGGCTTGTACGGAGTTGAAATGTGCCGGAGGTAGGGTTACCGCACTGAGCGGCTCTACATCACCGGAGGCAATCGTGGTCAAAAACGAACTTTTGTCGATTTGTTTTTCCAAGGTTTCCTCCAAAGTGTTGTCCAGGCCAGCAAAAAAGTCAATCCCGGTCACTTTTTCAATCTCATCAATGGATGTAGCAAAACTGGTCAGCGGATAACCTTTGGTATTTTGGGGTACCAAAAAGGCAATGGCTTTGCGGTTTTTGAAGTCCAGCGCGATTTTCCAATACTGCTCTGGGATGGCTACCTTGTTTTTGGCGCGAGGAATGGTGGGCAAACCTGGTTTCAACACTGGCCCCGTGAACACGAACAACTGTGTGGTGGTATTGCGAAACAAATAGGCCCGCAACAAACTCTCCAAATCTGCCCAAATGCCTCGGTTGAACTCGGCCAGTTGGGGCGACATGTTGGAGTAGAAGTATGATTCGGAAAGCGCTTTTTCGGACCAACGAAAATCTGCGGAAGGCGCCAAGTGTCCCCGATCATAGCCAAAACCATCGTACACATAAGCGCTGTCGGGCTGCAGTACTTTGAGAAAATAATCCTGTTCCACCGCCGAACCCGTTTTGATTTTGGGGTCGGGTCGAAAATCGTTGGTGCGGCCCACTACCCCATTCACCACATCCGGGGTGATGATGTGCCCTACCCAACGGGCCTGTTCGTAGGCCTCTGCATAAACCAGTGCCATCAGCGAATGACTCACCACCTCCTCTCCTACCCCCAAAGCTGGCAACATGGGCTGCAAATCGACCATCACCTTTTGCATTTTCAGGTCTTCGATGGCCAGAACTACCTCTTTTTGCTGCTGACGCAGGTTTTCTAGTTTGGTCTCCAGGTTTTTAAGTTGTATTTCTACGTTTTGACCTGCGAGAAAATTATAACTGAGTAAAAAGAATAACAGGATGATTCTCATGTTGCTTATTTTGCCATGAATTTCAGGATTCTGCGAAAACTTTTTGCACAATTCAACGGTTCTTTTGCACAACAGAGCCATTAAACCATTAAAACAAGGATGAGCTACTTAGAAAATATAAAACTGGCGCAACAAGGCTTAAATTTCGACGCTTGGAAAGTGCTGCATGACGAAGCACAATTGGATGAAATTTTGGCCACCTCCAAAGACAAACCTGTAGTAATTTTTAAACACAGCACCACGTGCGGAATTAGTGAAGGGGCCAAATATAACCTGATGGAAAACTGGGATTTTGAGGGGCATGAACTGGATTTTTATTACCTGGATTTGCTCAAGCATCGCCCGATTTCCAATCGCATTGCGCAAGATTTTCAGGTTACCCACCAATCTCCACAGGTATTGTTGGTCAAAGATGGTGAGGTCACTTTTCATACCTCGCACCATCGAATTAGTGTAGATGGTTTGCGGAAAAACCTCTAATAGAACCAAAAGGATTAAAAACATACCGCATTCTTTTGAATAGTTGAAGAATTTTCCTAAATTGAACTCACACTAAGCAGAGCAAAACAAGTTCGAAGGGGTTTGTCAAACAACGATGAACCCAATGATCCACAACTCCGGGTTCACCACAAAGCGTGTAACCCATGTTTAAACCCCTACTTTTATCAACAATCATCCTGTTGATCGGCCAGGTGGCGAAAGCCACTGATTATTACTCGGTAGACGACAATGGAAACAGGTCGAATACTAGCTTCTATCAGAACCTCCAGCGGCGAACCATCAATAAACTGGGTGGACGCGATCTCTATTGGGTGGGAAAAGGCGGCACGGGCAGTTGGTACGACCCTGCCAATTGGGCTGCAGCCAGTGGTGGAACAGGCGGAGAATCTATTCCCACCGCCATGGACAATGTTTTTTTTGATGCCAACTCCTTTGATGGCCCTTACCAAAAAGTAATCAGCAGAGACCATCAAGCGTATTGTAAAAACATGAGTTGGACCGGGGTGACCAACAATCCCATCAACTTTGACATGTGGATTTTGAACGCCTACGGGTCGGTTGAGCTACCTGAAAATAAAGTGGGAGGAATCTCCGAATTGAGGTTGCTATCGCCTGATCAAAATCAAACCTTACTCACCCGTGGATACCACATCTACAATGCCCACTTGAATGGTACAGGCTCTTGGATTTTACTAGATACCTTAAGCGCTACGAATTTGTACCTACGTGCCGGTGAATTCAACTCCAACGGCAACCCCGTTACAACGGAAACATTTTTTATGTTAAACGAAGATTCTACAAGCCTTAAAATGGGCAATAGCCACTGGCGCATCACCAGGAATGGCTCTTTACCCTCCTCGCTTTACTCTTTTTTCATTGGGCCAAAAGCGACTGTTGATGCGGGTACTTCACTATTGGAATTTACGAATACAACGCCCACTTATATCGCGTATGCTGATGTCAAATTTCACAATGTTTTGTTCTCTAATCCAGAAGGCACGGCTTCCCTCCTGAGCGATTATGAAGCAGCTGGCGACAAAATCCCCAAAGTCAGTACCTTCAATCGACTTGAAATGCGCAACAGTGGGATTATTCTGGGTGAAAATGTGATCGATTCCCTCGTCTTCACAGCAGGTAAAAGTTATGATTTAGATGCTGCTCATGCTCAAACCATTAATGAGTACTTCCAGTTGGTAGGCAATCCCTGTGATTCCATTGAACTGCGCTCCACGCTCCCCGGGCGTAAGTCCGTTGTACAAATGAATGGTGGCGTAATCCGGGCTGATTTTGTTCAAATGCGCGATCAAAGCGGTGTAGGATCAACCCAGTTTTTAGCGGGTGGCAACAGTACCAACCTCAAGAATAGCAATGAAACCTGGGTATTTAAATCCTCGATAGATTATATTGATGCAGGCGTTTTAGGTAAAGATATGGTCTTGTGCAACCCCGAATCCATCACCCTTGATGCCCACACCTTCAACTTCAACGAAAAATACCTCTGGAGCGACAGCAGTATCCAAGCCACTCTGCTGGTTAGTCAGGCTGGCACCCACCATGTGGCCGTAACTTATCGGGTTGGCTGTGTGTTGTACGATACTGTCAAGGTCTTATCCCTCGACGAATTTAAACTCGCGCTGATCAATGATACTACACTTTGCGCCAACCAAAATTTGTCGCTCAACGCCGACCTCAAGCTGATTGGCGCAACCTACCGCTGGCATGATGGCTCCAGCAATGCACAAATCGTGGTTGCTCAAGCGGGCATACACAAAGTTGTGGTAGAACTCTCTGGCTGCAGTGTAGCAGATTCAACAATGGTACGCATGATCAGCGCCGCCGCCCTCAATCTGGGGCGCGACACCATCATCAGTGGCACCGAGTCTTTGCTATTGGATGCCTCCAAAACGGGTAGCCGAAATTATTTGTGGAGCGACAACAGCTCAGCTCCCACCCTACTCGTCCGCACATCCGGCACCTTTTGGGTCGAAGTCAATGATGGGGGCTGCAGTGCTCGGGATAGCATCGCAGTCACGGCATGTCCTGTTTTACCGGTGGTGTCTCTGGGCAAGGATACAACGGTGTGTGACGATAAACCCTACCTATTGCATGCAATTTCAAGTAAGGGCCTACAACTGCTTTGGCCTGATGGGAGCACCAAAACTTCATTTAGTACTACAATACCGGGTACCTATTGGGTCGAAGCCTCCAAAGACGGCTGTTCCAGCATCGATTCAATGGAATTGACTTTCCAGCAATGTGTATTGTTTAACGCATTTACCCCCAACGCCTTTTCACCCAATGGCAACAATGCCAATGAGGCTTTTCGCCCGTACGTCAATGAATTCGTACAAGTGAAAAGTTATGAGTTGCAAGTATACGACCGCTGGGGCGGGCGGGTATTTCGCTCCGTCGACCTCAATACCGGCTGGGATGGCTCCATTCGTGGACAAATCGCCCAACAAGGCGTGTACCGGTATTGGTTCAGGATTGAATACATTGACGACAGAGGGCCGGGAAATCAATTGGTGCAAGGCGAAGTGAGCTTGTTTCGGTAGGAAAAAGTTGAAAAGTTTATGGTTTAAGGGTTAAAAAATAGGTGGTGGAAAAATCTTTAATATTTTGTGGAAAAATCAATAGAACCAATGACACCTCAAATCCTCGAACACCTTAATCGATTGGACACAAGCCTAAATGCCTTATTTGAGCGGCTGCTTCAGCAAGACCCCAGTTATTTAGACCAAAAACTGTCACCTGAACGCTGGTCGGTGTACGAGGTGATGCAACATTTGATGTTGTCGGAAGGCAATTCGCTCAAGTATTTGCGCAAAAAATCCCTGGGTTTGGCCGAGCTCAAACCAGCGGGTGTCCGAGCAGAATTTCGTACCTGGCTACTTGAACTGATCATGCGCTCCCCCATCAAATTCAAAGCGCCCAAAGGTGCTAGCGTAGAAGTTTTTGTGCCCGTGGAAAGTTTTGCCGCGCTGAGTGGGCAATGGCAAAAACAACGCGAAGAATTGCGCCAATTTCTCAGCGAGTTGCCCCTGGAGATTTTTGACAAAGAGGTTTACCGCCACCCACGCAGCGGGATGTTGAGCATTGAAGGGATGCTGCGCTTTTTTCAGGTGCATTTTGATCGGCATAGCAAACAAATGGAACGTATCCTGCAAGAGGTTAAGCCTTTGCCAATTCTATAAATCGTTTTTGAAAATAACGATAGGCAAACAATACCAAGATTCCATAACTTCCCAGCAACAAGTATACCGCGTAAATCAAAAAAGTGGTGTAGGAAATGTCGGCCTGTCCAAAGTTCTTGTACAGTTGCAGCCCAAAACTACCCATGTAACCCCAGGTATCGGCCAAAGTCACGATAAAGCCCACCGTACCGGGATACCGGAACGCGCCAATGATCCGCTCAAAATAAATGCCATTGGCAGGTACGTACCCCAAATACATGCCTGCTCCCACAAACAACATCCAATATTCCACCCGAATCAGATTGGCCTGAAAAAGGACGGTGGCAACAATGGCCAGGACGACCCCAGAAAAGGTGAGCCAATTGACAATGGTAAAAGCCCGAAAATTGTCTTGCACCCGAGCAAGAAAACCAAGCATGACCAATATTCCTAGGGCAATGGGGGTTTCTACTGCCGAAAAAACGCCTGGGTTGTTGACCCCTTGTTCCTGAAAAATTTCTCTCCCGAAATTGTCCCGAAAATCCCGGAGAATGGTGAGCAGTACATAGCCGATGATGAAAAAAACTACCCCTCGATAAAAGGTTTGTACAAATTTGTGGCGATCCTCCCGATTCATAGGAACCCGCACCATGCGCAAGGCTTCGTCCTCTGCATTTGGCGCGGGTAAACGCATCAACATCGTCAAAAATACCGCAATGGCCGGGATGAACAAACCCGCTGTAACCATCGGCATGTAAAACTCGGATACCCCCCAGTTTTGCATCACGTACAGGCCAATGGTTTTGACAAAACCTGAGGCAAAAATAAAGGAAGCGGTCAAGGCAGCCATCAAAACATCGGTTTGCCGCCTACCCTCCAAAAAGCCCAATACCAAGCCGTAAATCATACCCAGGGGCAATCCATTGAGGAAGAAAAAGAACATGTTGTAAGGGGGCGGCACCAGTGCAAACCCCACCAACGTTAAGCCAGCAAAACTCACCAAACCCAAAATGTACCAACCCCGCAAATGCCTGGCTACTTCCGAAACGACCTTGATGCCAATCAGTTTGGACAACGCGTAGCCAAAAACCTGTAAGTTGACCAACCAGATTTTGTAACTCAGGCCCCAGTATTCCATGCCTTCAAAGGTGGCAGCGGTGATGCCTTTGCGAAAGGCGTACATGCAAGTATAGGTTCCAAATGCAGCCACAGCAGCCAGGATGGTAAATTGAAGGTCACGACGGGAAATGGACATTGCAGGGAATTTGAAGCACAAAATGCACAATTCAGATTGAACTCAGTTATTCCTGCTCAGATTTGTGCAAAAATTAATCTCCGCTTTACAAAAAGGTCAATTCGGTAAAAAGAGTGCAAATACAATTTTTTTTCTATTTTCGTCACGATGACACGATTAATCGCCATGTCACCATTGCGGACTTGTCAGGCCACCCTTCCTGCTGACAAGGGTGATTTTCTGTTTTTTAACTTGTTCAAACTCATTCAATGCCACATATTCCCTTAGAGGCCCATTTGCCGGGCATTACGGGTTTGTTGGAGTACCGCCAGGATACGGCGGCGCCCATCCGTGAACTCACCCAAATTTTGTTGCGAGGCGAATCCACCCTCAGCGAAGCCGAACGTGAATTGATCGCCACCCTGGTATCTTCACGCAACCAATGCCGCTTTTGCACCGCCGCACATACCGCTGCGGCCAATATCCTGCTGGGTGAAACCCAAACCTGCGCTCAGGTCATTGACGATTTTGAACAGGCGGAACTGGGCGAAAAAATGAAAGCCTTATTGGCCATTGCCGCACTAGCCCAACAAAATGGGAAAAACGTCACTTCAACTGCAATTGACCGTGCGAAAAACGCGGGTGCCACTGATCGGGAAATCCACGACACGGTGCTGATTGCCGCATTGTTCTGCTTGTACAACAAGTACGTCGATGGTTTGGCCAGTGTGACGCCCAGTGAAGGGGCATTCTACCAAAAACTGGGTGAACGTATTACCAGCAATGGTTACCATCGGGTGCCCGCCGTGTACGAGCAATTGAAAAAAGAGCAGGGTTAAGCGTTTTGTTATAATTGAGCTACAGAATTTAGACTGGAGCGGAAGAGGGGTATCTGCATTTTGATCTGCACAAGAAAATTGCTTAGGTGTGTCTTTAGTACCTTAGGTTTCTTAGGTGGTGAAAGCATGTTTTTTACCACCTAAGAAACCTAAGGCACCGAAGAGGCACCTAAGCAATCAGCGACAACACCTCTGCTTTAATCTTCCCGACCAAAGCCTCCGCCTCCGCCAAACTCGGCGCCTCCGCATAAATCCGAATGATCGGCTCCGTATTCGACTTGCGCAAGTGCAACCAACTTTGGGGGAAATCAATTTTTAGTCCATCAATGGTACTGTGCTCCTCGTGCTGGTATTTTTCCTCCAATTGGCGCAAGATGGCTTCCATATCCAGCCCTTCAGGCAGCGAAATTTTGTCTTTCACCATTTGATAATCCGGGTAAGTAGCTCGCAGGGCGGAAGTGCTGCCCCCAAATTTGGCCAACCAGGATAAAAACAGCGCGATACCTACCAGCGCATCACGACCATAATGCAATTCAGGTACGATGATGCCCCCATTGCCTTCCCCACCAATTCTGGCATTGACCGCTTTCATTTTTTCCACCACATTCACTTCACCTACCGCCGCCGCAAAGTACTGGCCGCCATGTTTGAGTGTGACATCACGCAGCGCACGGGAAGAAGAAAGGTTGGAGACGGTATTCCCGGGGCTGTGTTGCAACATATAGTCAGCCACGGCCACCAGGGTATATTCTTCGCCAAAAGCTTCGCCATTTTCACAAACCAGCGCCAAGCGGTCCACATCCGGGTCGACGGCAATACCCAAATCGGCGCGATGTTCCAGGATGGCAGCTGACAAATCCCGCAAATGTTCGGGCAATGGTTCCGGGTTGTGAGCAAACTGGCCATTGGTTTCACCATTAATGATGATGACATCGCAGCCCAGGTATTCCAATAAATCGGGAACGGTGATCGCCCCGGATGAGTTGACGGGGTCAAGTACAACTTTAAAACCCCGCGCCCGCACCAAATCCACTTCGACTTCGGGCAGGTCGATGATGGCTTGGATGTGTTTTTGCAAAAAGTCGCCGCCTTCTAACACTTTGCCTAAGGCATCAACAGACTGGTATTGAATGCCACCATTGGAAATCAAGTCTAAAACCGCAGCGCCATCGGCCGCAGAGATGAACTCCCCTTTTTCATTCAGGAATTTCAGGGCATTCCACTCTTTGGGATTGTGACTGGCAGTGATGATGATGCCCGCTCCGGCACCTTCAAAACCCACCGCCATTTCTACGGTAGGGGTAGTGGACAAGCCCAGATCGATCACATCAATGCCCAGTGCGGTAAGCGTACTGACTACCAAATCCCGTACCATTTGCCCTGAAATGCGGGCATCGCGACCAATCACCACTTTGGGCGTATTGCCTTTTTGCAGCAACCAGGTACCAAAAGCGGCGGTACATTCTACAATGTCTTGTGGGGTCAGGTTTTGGCCGGGCACACCGCCGATGGTGCCACGAATTCCGGAAATAGACTTGATTAATGCCATTGGTTTAGATTAGATTTGGGGCAAAATTATCATTTTAATTCTACAGCATGGAACAAGTCATTGCCGCTGATCAATTTTTATTTGAACTAATCAATGGTCAGGCCCACAATGCGGTGCTGGATTGGTTGATGCCCATTTGGCGTGAAAAATCCACCTGGATACCATTATATATAGCGTTGGCTGCTTTTGTGGGGTACAAATACCGCTTGCAGGGCTTGTACCTGATCCTGGCCCTGGCTTTGGCAGTGGGTCTGGCTGATACGGTGAGTAGCAAAATCATCAAACCATCGGTACATCGCCTGCGCCCCTGCAATGATCCTGCGCTAAAAGACGAGGTACAGCTACTGGTACATTGCGGCAGTGGCTACAGTTTTACCTCCTCGCATGCTTCCAATCATTTTGCAGTGGCGGCTTTTTTGAGTTTGACCCTGGGTTTGCATTATCGTCGCATCCGCTGGCCATTGTACCTTTGGGCGGCGAGTATTGCGCTTGGGCAAGTATATGTGGGGGTGCATTTTCCGCTGGATATTTTTATTGGCGCGATTTTAGGTCTCATTATTGGCAACATTGTTGCAAAAACGTACCTTCGTCTTTTTAAAAGCCCATTTCTACAGACTCAAGTTTAACACGAATGCACATTTGGGAATACCTACTCCTTTTTCTAACCCCCTTTATCGGAGGCATACCCGCATTTTATTTAGGCGATCGAAAGCCTAAATTGGTGCGCTTCGTCATGTTGTTCAATGGTGCATTTATACTGGGGGTAGTTCTGGTGCAGCTCTTGCCTGATTTGTTTGCCAAAGGAGATCACTACACCGGCCTGTGGATGTTGCTTGGTTTTGCCATTCAACTGTTGCTGGAAGAGTGGTCGGGAGGCGTTGAACACGGCCATGTGCATACGCATGAAAAAAAAACTGGTTGGTTGGCCTTTTCAATTATGCTGGGTTTGTGTTTACATGCCTTGATTGAAGGATTGCCCTTGGGAGGCTACCGGGCTTTCATTGAGTCTTTTGCCGAAAAAAATGGTAACGATCAATTTTATCACCTCTTGATGAGCATCACCGTCCACAACATCCCGGCAGCTTTTGCGCTCACTTCTTTTTTGTTGATGAGTGGAATCAAAAAAATTTCTACGGCATTACTGCTACTAGTTTTTGCAGGGATGTCACCATTGGCTGCATTTTTTGCACAATTCTTTTTTCAGGATCCCAAGGTGTTGCACATTTTGCTGTCGATTGTCACCGGTAACTTGTTACAAATTGGCTCGACGATCCTTTTTGAAAACGACGCCCATACGAGTCATCATTTTTCCTGGGGCAAATGGTTGGCTCTTTTATTGGGTTTCGCTTTATCCGCCATTCATTTCCACTAGTCAATTATTTTGGAAATCTCTTTTTTATAAGTAGCATACACAAATTAATTTCTTGACATGTGGAATGTTCCGAATAAAAAATGGTACTTAACCTTACAATTGGATAAAATTCGGTTTACAAAGATTCATTTGTTAGCGAATTTTCACTAATTTGCCCCCATTAAGAATTTTATTCGCTCACTATTTCGGTTTTCAGCATGAAATATCTATACAAGTCATTGATGCTTAGCATCATTTTGATTTTCTCTTGTTCATGCATCATTTATGCTCAAACGACCATACGGGGAGAAATAAAAGATGCGGCAAATAAAGAGGGCCTGACCAATGCGACAGTAGTAATTAAAGGGACTACCGAGGGGACAGTGGCTGATTTGGAAGGGAAATTTGAACTCTCCACGGCTCAAAAATTTCCCCTTACCCTGGTCATTTCGTATGTAGGCTATACCGATAAGGAAGTCATACTCAACAGTGTCCAACCCAAACTGGTTATCGAATTGAGCGAGGATGCAGTGACGATTGATCAAGTGGAAGTTAAAGGGAGGCGCATCTCTGAAAAGAAAGTGCAATCCCCCTTGACCATGGAAACCATGGACGCCATCGCGATCACGGAAACACCCGCGGCCAACTTTTACGATGGCTTGGGTTCCTTAAAAGATGTAGACCTTACCGCAGCCAGTTTGGGCTTCAAAATCATCAATACCCGGGGGTTCAACAGTACCAGTCCGGTGCGTTCGCTACAAATCATCGATGGCGTAGACAACCAATCACCGGGTTTGAACTTTTCCCTGGGCAACTTTTTGGGTGCTTCAGAGTTGGACGTAAATGGAGTAACCCTGATTGTAGGTGCTTCTTCGGCTTTTTATGGCCCCAATGCATTTAACGGTGTGGTGAGCATGCAAACCAAAAATCCGTTTTTGCACAAGGGTTTGGAAGCTGTGGTAAAAGGAGGGGAAAGAAGCTTGTTTGAAGCAGGCTTACGTTGGGCGGATGCAGTCAAAAACAAAGCAGGTAAAGATGTTTTTGCTTATAAATTCAATCTTTCCGGTTTCCGTGCCAATGACTGGGTAGCCGACAATTACGATCCGGTTTTTGATACCCCCAGTAAAGCCAGCAACCCTGGTGGTTATGATGCGGTGAATACTTATGGAGACGAATACCTGATTTCCAACGACTTTACCGGCAACTTCAACCTGATCGGGATGGGCATCATTCACCGCAAAGGTTACCGAGAAGTTGATCTGGTCGATTATGACTCTGAAAACCTTAAAGCAGCAACGGCTTTTCACCTGCGCTTGAATCCGGCCAAAGATATTAACTCACCTGAGTTGGTACTGGGCACGAACTACAGTACCGGAACCACCGTATATCAAGGTGACAACCGCTACAGCTTGCGAGACATTCAGTTCTTTCAACACAAAATTGAATTGAAGCAAAATGAGAAGTATTTCCTTCGCTTTTATGTAACCCATGAAGATGCCGGGAATTCCTACGATCCGTATTTTACTGCCTTGCAATTGCAAAACAACGCAAAGGAAGACATCAGATGGGCTTCGGACTACATCAATTTTTGGCAAACCAACATCAATCCAAGGGTACGCAAAATTGAGGGTTACCCCAATCCGATTGACTACATTGGCCGCCCGAATGAGTTTCGAACTGTCCAAAATGCATTCTTAGGCAATAGCCGAGTACAGGACTCCCTCGCTTTGTACCATTCTTTAGCGCAACTGCAAGTCGAGAAGGGCAATCCCTTGTTTCAGTCAGTTGATTTTTTTGAGCCAGGTACGGCACGTTTTCAGCAGGAATTCAATAGCATCACCTCCCGTTTGGGCTACAGCGAAGGGGGAACTCGCTTTTTTGACCGTTCAGCCCTGTATCACACCCACGGTGAGTACAAATTTAACGACCTCGTTAAGCCCGACAAGGGTGGTTCAATAACCGACCTGGATCTTTTGGTTGGTGCAAATTTCCGACTGTATACGCCAAACTCCAGGGGTTCGCTCTTGTTGGACACCGGCAATGTCAACATCAACACCTATGAGTATGGCATCTATGGTGGTGGCACCATGGAATTGGACAAAAGGCTAAAAATCAGTGGCTCGATCCGTCTGGATAAACACCAGAATTTCAATTACCTGCTCTCTCCTGCCGCCTCGCTGGTGTATACGCCCACCCGTGATCAGGTTTTGCGCTTTTCCTTTTCCTCAGCCATTCGCAACCCTACCCTGGCGGATCAATACCTTTTTTACAACGTAGGACGCGCCATTCTCATCGGGAATTTGAATGGGTTCAATGATTTATTGACCATCGAATCCCTACGGGAATACCTCAACACAAGGGACCAGACCAAGTTGAGCTATTTCGATGTAGCCCCCATTCGACCTGAGCAAGTACGCACCATTGAAGCTGGATACCGCAATACCTTCTTTGAAAAAATTTACGTAGATGCAACCTACTATTATAGCTTTTATCAAGATTTCATTGGCTTCAACATCGGGGTAGATGCGGCTTTTGATCAATTGACGGGATTGCCTAGTCGGGTACAAGCTTACCGAGTGGCGGCAAACGCCAGGGATCGGGTGACTACCCAAGGGTTTTCGATAGGCAGCAGCTATTATTTTGGTCAAAACTATGTCTTGAATGGCAACTACTCCTTCAATCAACTAAACAGTGTCAGCGATGACCCCATCATTCCTGCGTTCAATACACCAAAGCACAAATACAATTTAGGGTTTTCGGGACGGGACTTGGCTGTAAAATTCCTTGGCATGAATTTTCCCGATTTTGGCTTCAACATCAATTACAAGTGGATTGATGGATTTATATTCGAAGGTTCCCCCCAGTTTACGGGTATCATTCCAAGTTACAGCATGCTCGACGCCCAAATGAACTGGCATGTCAAAAAGATCAACACCACCTTTAAATTGGGCGCATCGAACATCTTGAACAATTTGACGTTCCAAACTTATGGAGGGCCTAGAATTGGTCGTTTGGCTTACTTGTCGCTCCTATACGATTGGAACAAAAAATAAAATAGAGTAACTTCAATCGTAAATCCACAAGGGTGGATGCATGCTTGAATTTGCTCATGGTCATTTCATCTTAATTCATTCAAAACAATTTCAAATGAAACAACTCAACACTTTGCTGCTGTTGTTGATTACGATGCTGGGAACAATAGGTTTATCTGCCCAACCTGGTAGATATCGCACGGATGTGTTCAGCAGTTTTTCGGTTCAAAGAAACGTGGTGTATGCCAGAAATATATCCGTTTTGACAGGTGCTCCTGCTGCTCAGGACCTGGTGATGGATGTGTATACTCCAGCTGGCGACAATGCCACCAATCGTGCTGCAGTGATGTACTTCCATACTGGCAGCTTTCTTCCTCCCATCATCAATGGTGGCATTACCGGAGCACGCAGTGATTCTTCGGTCGTAGAATTTGCACGTCGCTTCACTCGTTTGGGCTATGTCGTATTTGTTCCTACTTACCGTTTGGGCTGGAACCCAGCTGCTACGGGGCCTGCTGGACAAAACACGCGTACAGGTACCTTGCTGGGTGCAGCTTACCGTGGGGTTCAGGATGCGCGGAGTTGCATTCGTTTCTTGCGCAAAACAGTTGCAGTGGACAATAACCCATATGGTATCGACCCAAATCGGATGGTGTTGTGGGGCCAGGGTACTGGTGGTTACATCAGCATGGGTGCAGCTTATCTGGATCGTTTCAAAGAAGAAATTGAAATTCCCAAGTTCATCAATACTGAGACGTTGACCGCCTATGTTGATACGGCATTGAGTAGCAATCCATTTGGTTCAACAGCCAAGCCGCTGAACCTGCTTAACAATCCAACTTACAGCTCTAGTTTCCAATTGGCGGTAAACATGGGTGGAGCGTTGGGAGATGCCAGCTGGCTGGAAGGCAAAGCAGGAGAACCTGCCATGATCGGTTTCCACGTATTGTCCGACCCATTTGCACCATTTGCCGATGGAGCGGTAATTGTACCTACTACCCGCGAATTCGTGGTGAGTGTATCCGGTACCCGTTCAATCGTGCAGAAAGCCAATACCACCGGTTTGAACACAAAGTTAGCTCCAGCCAATACTGAGCAATCTTTCGTCAACTTGAAAAACCAGGTACTTAAAAATGTCCCAATACCCAATGGCCCCAACACCAACATCGGCGGTCAGGCGACTACACTTTCTGCGGACAACATGTATCCTTTCGTGACTCCAGGCAACCGTTTTGAAGCGGGCCCATGGGAATGGTGGGATACAACTACGTTGAAATTGGTCGTAGCTGGTTTCAATGCGGCAACCGGACGTAAAGATGACTGGAAGGTATTGCACACCAATGGTTTGTTGACCAACCCGAATATGAGCAAAGCCAAAGCTATGGCTTACATCGATACCATGATGCAAGTGTTCATACCTCGTGCTTATCTCCAACTCAATCTGGCTACTTCTACCCAGGAAATCATCTCGGAAGATGTAGTGAAATTGAAAATCGGGCCAAACCCGGTTGCCGACCGGATATATCTGGAGAGTGCCACCGAGTTTAAAATGCGCGACATCGCCCTGTATAGCTTGGATGGCCGCATGGTGCGTGGTTATGCGAATGTGGACGAAAATGATTTTGAGTTGCAACGGGGGAGTATACCTCCGGGGACATATGTGCTGCAGGTTCGCTTTGATAAGGGGCTTGTGGCGAAGAAATTGATATTGAAATAATCGTATGGGCGCCCCTTCGTGGGCGCCCTGCTTATCACATAAAACGGGGCACCCGCGAGGGGTGCCCCACCTTTGCGATTATCACATGGACAGGGGCACCCGCGAGGGTTGCCCCTACCAGATTTCGACGATCATTTCCACCTCCACGGCCATCCTATTGGGCAACGAACTTACGCCCACCGCCGACCTGGCATGTTTGCCTTTCTCGCCAAATACTTTGACCATTAAGTCAGAAAATCCATTGATGACTTTGGGTTGATCTCCAAAATCAGGTCCACAATTGACCATACCCAATACTTTTACAATCCGTTTGACTCGATCCAGGCTGCCAATTTCTGCCTTTAGCGCAGCCAATTGGTGAATGGCAGTGAGTTGTGCAGCCTCGTAGCCTTGCTCAATCGTCAAGTCAATGCCTACTTTGCCCATAATGTAGGTGCCGTCTTCCTTGCGGGGGCCTTTGCCAGCCAAAAAGATGAGTTTCCCGGTTTGGACAGCGTTGACGTAGTTTGCAATTGGAGCGGAAACGGAGGGAAGAACAATCCCCAGTTCCGTTAATTTTTGATCAATACTGGCTTGGCCTTTTGTTGGCTTTTTATTCTGAGCCTGTACCGTAATTCCTGTGATCAGGAAACAAAAAAGGAGAGAAAAGAGGTGAAGATTGCGCATGTTTTTTCTGTGCAAAATACACTTTTTCTAAGGTGTTTCTTCAGTGCCTCAGGTTTCTTAGGTGGTAAAAAAAACCAAGCAAAGCATATTTTCACCACCTAAGAAACCGAAGGCACCTAAGAAACACCTCAGTCGCTTTTGCCTACTGCAACTCTATGACCCGCACCGAAAAAGGCTCAATCCGAATCGCATTCAAATTCACCGTCTCCTCCTTGAGCACATCCCGGCCTTTCTGATACCCTTTCAGCATTTCGGCATAGCGCTCAAGCTTGTGTTCCTGAGCTTTATCCGTAGTATTCCAAAGCATCATCACCCGCTTGCTGTCATCGTAGCGGAAATACACATAAACACCATCCTCAGGAATAAAATGCCGGGTTTTGCCCGTTTGAAGGGCGGGAGTACTTTTCCGATAATTCAACAACTTACGCAACAGCTGATAAGTCGTTTCTTCCATCCCCTGGCGACCCGCTGCTGTGAATTTGTTCAGCTTATCTTCCTTCCAGCCGCCCAAAAAATCTTTTCGCCCGGCTTCACCAAAGGAGCCTCCAGCACCCGTAATGCCAATTTCAGTGCCATAATACAAGCAAGGCAAACCCCGGATGGTCAGTAAAGCCGTCAATCCGGCGTGGTATTTTTGCCAGTCATTGTTCAACACCGATAAAAAACGACTCACATCGTGATTGTCCAAAAAGGTAACATTGCGGCGGGCATCTTGGTACAAAAAGTCGTTGCTGAGGGTGAGGTAAATGCGATTGGCACCGTCGGTCCAGCCCTGTCGGCCTGCCGCGGCTTCAACGAGAGCGTAGTTCAACTGAAAATCTGTCACCGAGGGCAAGAAACGCTGGCCTTCTGTCAGTCGGTTCCCTGCTGTGAATTGCGCCTGAGAAAGTGTGCTCTGTACCCAGGTTTCAGCGAAAGAAGTAAAGCCCGGGTATTCCTCTTGCATCCGTTTGCCCCAATTGATCATAAAGTCCTGTTCAGGGTAAAAATAGGTATCGATACGAAAAGCATCCTGACCGGAGTATTCCATCCACCACAGGTTGCTGTAGAGCAGGAAATTGGCCAGAAATGGATTGCGCTGGTTGAGGTCAGGCATATGGCTATCAAACCAACCATTCGCCAAGCGCCGCCGATCTGCTTCCGAAACGTAAGGATCAATCCATACCGCATCGCGGTAATTGGATTTCGTGTAGGTAGGCCATTCCTGGTTGATCCAATCCTTGAAGGGAATATCCCGAATCGTCCAGTGCCGATCTCCGACGTGGTTGTGGATGATGTCCATCACCACTTTGATGCCTTTGGCATGGGCCTTTTCAACCAGTTGTTTGTACAATTCATTGCTGCCGTAACGCTTGTCGACTGTGTAGTGATCGGTGGGCGCGTACCCGTGGTAGGACTCATAGGGCTGATCGGATTCCAGTACTGGCATGACCCAAATAGCGGTGATGCCCAAGTCTTGCAGATAATCCAGTCGATCAATGATGCCCTGAATGTCTCCACCGTGGCGGAAATAGATTTTATCCCGGTTCACCAGATCTGAACTCATGTCCTTATAACTGTCGTTGCTTGAATCTCCATTGGCGAAACGGTCTGGCATGATCAGGTACATGTTGTCAGCCGGGCTTAGGGCTTGATTGCGCAAGGGACTACGCTCGCGGGCACGCAGCTCGTAAGGGTAAGACTTTTGCCCATCACACAAGGAAATGAGCATTTGGCCGGGTTTGGCCGCAGGGCTGATTTGTAGGTCGATGAACAAATAATTGGGGTTTTCGGCTGCGTGTACCTTCAGAACCTTTACGCCAGGATATTTGATTTTTACGGAACATTTGTTGATGTTCTGGTCGTAAATCATCACTTGTAGGTTGGCATTTTTCATCCCGACCCACCAGTTGGGCGGACAGATTCGGGCTTTATCCACCTTGCCGCCCGTTGGCAAATGTTGTTGGTACTCCGAAAGTTGCATGCCGATGGGCAAGCGTTGCATGGGATCATTGTCGTAAATGGTTTGGGCCCTAAGTAGCGGCTGCCCCAGTAGCCCAAAGCAAAGTAAAGTTCCTGCAAGCGATCTGAACAATTTCATAAAAACAATTTTTTGGCAAGAAATAAAACCTTGACTGGCTTTCCAAGTTTTTAGTGTGCCACTTCCCGGAATCGGGGAACCACTTTCCCGAGCTTGTCTTAGATGGTGAAAAAACAATTGGAAATCAAAAACCTTCAGCCCTGCCATTTTGACATCCGACCCTATATTGGCACGACATATGCTAAAGGTTAGTCGTTAGTTGAACCTAAAATTTCTAATTTCTTTACTAATATTCTGATTATGAAGCCTATCAACGATCGAGTTGTTGTTAAACCCGCTCCGGCTGAAGAGAAAACCAAAGGTGGTATCATCATCCCTGACACTGCTAAGGAAAAACCACAGCGCGGTGAAGTTGTAGCCATTGGCCCAGGTAAAGACGGTAATTTGATGACCGTACAGGTTGGCGACATCGTTCTTTATGGCAAATACGCCGGTCAAGAGCTGAACTTCGAAGGTCAAGATTACCTGATCATGCGTGAAGACGACATTCTGGTGGTGATTTAAGCAATCTGCCACTTCGTCGTACTTACGTTGGGCGCATGACATAGCGTCCTCTTTCCAAATTACCTTTTTCGACATTTAAATTCAAAAGCAATATGGCTAAGGAAATTAGCTTCAACCGCGACGCAAGAGAGAAATTGCGTGCTGGTGTAGATGCTCTGGCTAATGCAGTGAAAGTAACCCTCGGACCTAAAGGCCGCAACGTGGTTATCCAAAAAAGCTTCGGCGCACCTCAAATTACCAAGGACGGGGTTACCGTAGCCAAAGAAATTGAACTGGAAGACGCCGTTGAAAACATGGGCGCTCAAATGGTCAAAGAAGTAGCTTCCAAAACTGCTGACATCGCAGGTGATGGAACGACTACTGCAACCGTTTTGGCTCAAGCCATGATCAATGCAGGTTTGAAAAACGTCGCAGCAGGTGCCAACCCCATGGACCTCAAGCGTGGGATGGATAAAGCTGTTCGCAAAGTGGTAGAAAACCTCAAAGAACAGTCTGAGCAAATTGGCGACGATTTTGAAAAAATCAAACAAGTTGCCGCAATTTCTGCCAACAACGACGAAGAAATTGGTGCCCTGATCGCTGATGCGATGAAGCGCGTAACCAAAGACGGCGTCATCACCGTAGAAGAAGCCAAAGGAACCGATACTTATGTAGATGAAGTATTGGGTATGCAATTCGACCGTGGATACCTTTCTCCCTACTTCGTGACCAACACGGAGGACATGACCGCGGAGTACGAAAGTCCATATATCCTGATCACCGACCGCAAAATTTCCAACATGGCCGATATCGTGCCAGTTTTGGAAAAAGTAGTAGGTAGTGGTCGTTCTTTGTTGATCATTGCTGAAGACATCGAAAGCCAGGCTTTGGGCGTATTGGTGGTTAACCGCCTGCGTGCCAACCTGAAGATCGTTGCTGTTAAAGCTCCTGGCTTTGGCGACCGTCGCAAAGCGATGTTGGAAGACATCGCCGTATTGACAGGTGGTACAGTAATCTCCGAAGAAAAAGGCTACAAACTGGAAAGCGCTGGTTTGGAGCACTTGGGACTTGCTGAAAAAATCGAAGTGGACAAAGACAACACGACGATCATCAACGGCAAAGGCGACGAAGAGCTGATCAATTCTCGCATTGCGCAGATCAAGCAGCAGATCGTTGCTACTACTTCTGACTACGACCGTGAAAAACTGCAAGAGCGTTTGGCAAAATTGTCAGGCGGGGTGGCAGTACTTTATGTAGGTGCGCCTACCGAAGTAGAAATGAAGGAGAAAAAAGACCGCGTTGACGATGCCCTGCACGCAACCCGTGCCGCCATCGAAGAAGGTATTGTTGCAGGTGGTGGTGTAGCCCTGGTACGTGCGATCAAAGCACTGACCAATGCCAAAGGTACCAACGAAGACGAAACCATCGGGATGGCCATCGTGAAAAAAGCATTGGAAGCGCCCCTGCGTTGCATTGCTGAAAACGCTGGTGTAGAAGGTTCCGTAGTGTTGCAACGGGTATCCAACTCCAAGGATTCCATGGGTTACAACGCACGTACCGATAAATACGAAGATTTGAAAAAAGCTGGTGTAATCGACCCAACGAAGGTTACCCGCGTCGCTTTGGAAAATGCTTCGTCTATCGCTGGAATGGTGTTGACTACCGAATGTGTAGTAAACGACAAACCAGAAAAAGATGCTGCAATGCCAAATATGCACGGCGGTGGCGGTATGCCTGGAATGATGTAATTGGATGATTTGCCATATTTTTGGCAAATTGTATAAAATATTCGAGGGAGTTGGTGCTTGCATCAACTCCCTCGTTTTGTTTTGTTGCGTTGCACGACCTCCCCGAAGGTTTGAAACCTTCGGGGAGGGGTTTTAGATTTTCGTATATATCATTGATTTTCAGATTATTTAAATCTATTTATTGTTTTTTCTTACAGGACGCCGTTTGCCTTTGATGTAATACGCCAAATCCGTGGCCTCCTGTGGAGTGAGTACCCCTCCAGAACCCAAGGGCATGTTTCCATGAATGAATGCTGCGAGCATCCCTACTTCTTGATAAAAGCCGGCACTCTGGTTGTAGGAACGCGCCCCCCACAAAGCCGGGCGATAATAGGTATTGCTTTCGTAACGCCCCTGCCCGTCGCGCTGGTGGCAAAAAGCACATTTTTGCAAAAAGATACTTTTGCCACGGATGGTATCTCCAACCAAGGTGGGTATCGCCGGGAATGGATTCAGCGGTTTAGGAATGGTTTTGGCTTGCGTATCCAACCAGGACATGTAATCAATCAAGGCATTCATGTCCTTATTGGTAGTCGCGGTATCCGGGCAAAGGGCCACTCCATTCAAACTATTGGTAAAACATTTATTGATGCGACGCGTAATGTCTTGTCGGGTAGGATAATTGCGGGAATCCCGCATCCCCACCCACCAGGCTGCATCAGGGTCGGTTCCGGCATCCAGGTGACAACTTCCACAGTGCAATTTGGCTACCGGGACATTTTTTGGCAATAACTCATAGGTGCAAATGGTCAAATCATAACCACGTACGATACTCTTCCACTGCGCGGCAGGGTAAATTGAGCCATTTTGTTGGGGTGGCAGGGCAATTTTATTGATGGATAGAACCGGCCTGGCATCGCTAAACGTAAAAGAAAAATCGGCTGCTACGAAGTCATCCGGGTTCACCGTACGCGCCATGGCATGACAGCCCATACAGGAGGAACTGTTTTGGATAAACGTTTCCATGGTGGAATTCGCCAATAGCGTTGGGGCGACCTCGAATACCGTATTGGGATTGCTGTCGCGCTTCATCGAGGGAATCGGCCACTGAGCCCCTATCAATTCATACTGGGCTAACTTGGCTGTGCCTAATAAACCCTGTACTTCCTGGTTTAATTGTTGGGTGGCTGGATCAATGGCCTTATCTCGTACCACTTGATTGGGTATTCCAGGTTTGGTCTGCTGGTTCACCGGGCAATTGGTACAATCCGGATTGTTGAAAGAAGGATGAATTCCCTGGAGGTTTTGTACCTGTTCATGGGTTGACCAAATCCACTGGGGCGCATCGGGGGTTTTGTGCATGATGTGCAGACCGACCAAGCCCATTTTTTTGAGCTGGTACTTCGCATTCTTCCGATCGGGGTCATCACTGACGTAAGCATCTACAACCAAGTAATTTTTAACTTCGCTGGAATCCAACTGTTTCCAGGCGGCTTTGATCAACATCGAACCAGCCGGTGCGCTGATGAGTTTTGCCTTGGCTTGAGTCGAGGCGTTGTAATAGCCATTTTGAACGATGTAGTCAAAGAGCACTTCATTGAGCCGGATTTCATAATAAACAATGTTGCTGTCTTGATCGGTCAAAGTGCCTAGTAGGGTTTTATTTGCTTTGGTGGGTTGGAGGTCGTCGTTCAAAAATTCATCATTTTTGCTCCAACGTGACAACACTTTGATGCCTTTTTTGAGGCCAGGCAGGGTCGTGTTTTGTCCCCAGGGTGCCGGTTTTTGTCCATCTTCCAAATAGACTTCACTGGTTTCCTTCCAGGTTTCCCAAACCCTTGGTCCATGATCCGCAATGGTTTTAGTGGTATCCGGCACACCCGACTGATTGGACAAGGCAGGCCAATTGATGGCTAAAAAGGTTTCCCAGGCAAAAACGTTCACCTGTTTTTGTATTTTTCCAATGTCTCCTCCTTTTAAACCTCCACTTACTTCGGTGGGTACATTCCAGGATACCTGTGGTTGAGGATCGGCTCCCTGCTTTTCGAGATTACTGCAGGTGTAAGCCAGTAGTACGACCATCAAAATCAGTAACTTGTTCTTGTTATACATATTAAATGGTTTTAGGGTGTATTTACATTCTTGTATAGCGAGTTACGATTCATAAAAATAATCATTTTTTTAGAGTGTATACTTTATTGTTTTTTCTTCTAATTCTTTTGCTTGTTCAGGTACAGCGCTTAAATTTACCCAACGAACCATAGTACCTGCATCATGACTCTGCAAATCCGTACCCTTGAAGAATACTACGCGGCCTACCAACGCGCAGTTGAAAACCCCGAAGCATTTTGGGCAGAACAGGCTGAAACCTTTCAGTGGCGCAAGCCCTGGGATAAAGTCTTAGACTGGAATTTCGAAGAACCTGACATCAAATGGTTTCTGGGCGGACAGCTCAACATCACCGAAAATTGTCTGGATCGCCACTTGGCCACACGAGGAGACCAAGTCGCCCTCCTCTGGGAAGCCAACGACCCCGAAGCGCCCAATCGCAGCTTCACTTACCGTCAGCTTCATACCGAGGTATGTAAAGCCGCCAATGCCCTCAAAGCCAATGGCATTCAAAAGGGCGACAGGGTCTGTTTTTACATGCCGATGGTACCTGAGTTGGCGATTGGCATCTTGGCCTGTGCGCGGATTGGGGCCATCCACTCGGTTGTTTTTGCAGGTTTTTCAGCGCATTCGCTGGCCGACCGCATCAAAGACGCCACCTGTAAAATGGTCATCACTTCCGATTACAACAGCCGTGGTGCCAAACACATTCCGGTCAAAAAGGTGGTCGATGAAGCTTTGGCTATGGGTTGTGATTCCATTGAAACCGTGCTGGTTTACCAATGCGTAGAAGCTCCCGTAGCCATGCAAGCCGGGCGCGACAAATGGTGGCACGAGGAGGTCAATCCCCAATCCAGTGATTGCCCCGCCACGGCAATGGACTCCGAAGACATGCTCTTCATCCTCTATACTTCCGGCTCTACGGGCAAGCCGAAGGGCGTAGTTCATACCTGTGGCGGTTATATGGTGTACACGGCTTACAGTTTCCGCAATGTTTTTCAGATTCAGGATGGCGATATTTATTGGTGTACTGCCGATATTGGCTGGATTACCGGGCATTCGTACATTGTGTATGGGCCGCTGTTGAGTGGCGCTACTTCGATTATGTTTGAAGGCGTTCCTACGTATCCCGATGCCGGGCGTTTTTGGGAAATCTGCGACAAACACCAGGTAACCCATTTTTATACCGCCCCTACCGCCATTCGGGCACTACAAGCTCAGGGTGATTCCTGGGTTGAAAAGTACAGCTTGTCCAGCATCAAAGTACTGGGCAGTGTCGGCGAACCCATCAATGAAGAGGCCTGGCGCTGGTATTTTGACAAAATTGGCAAAGGAAATGCACCAATTGTAGATACCTGGTGGCAAACCGAAACGGGCGGCATCCTTATTTCTCCCCTCGCCGGGATAACGCCACTCAAACCCTGCTACGCTACCCTGCCTTTGCCGGGGGTACAACCTTGTTTGACGACTTCTGAAGGGAAAGAAATTGAAGGAAATGATGTAGAGGGTTTGCTCTGTATCAAATTCCCCTGGCCTTCCATCTTGCGTACGACTTACGGCGACCACGAACGTTGTCGCCAAACCTACTTTAGTCCCATCAAAGGTATGTACTTCACGGGCGATGGTGCACGCCGGGACAAAGATGGTTACTACCGCATCATTGGCCGCGTAGACGATGTCATCAATGTATCGGGCCACCGGCTAGGAACAGCGGAAGTAGAAAATGCGATCAATCAACACCCTGGTGTGGTTGAATCCGCCGTGGTCGGTTACCCACACGACATCAAAGGACAGGGGATTTATGCCTACGTGATTACGACCGACCCGGTCAGTGATGAAGACCAGTTCCGCAAAGAAGTAATGGAGGTGGTGAGCAAAGAAATTGGCCCCATCGCCAAGCCGGATAAAATACAAATCGTCAACGGATTGCCAAAAACCCGCTCGGGCAAAATCATGCGGCGGATTTTGCGCAAGGTTGCCGAGGGTGATACGTCCAATCTCGGCGACATTTCTACCCTCCTCAACCCGGAAGTGGTGGAGGAGATCAAGAGTGGGGCGGCTCAGTTATAACTCACATTACGCAGTAAGCAGCTTCGCTGCTCGTTTTTTTATTTTACCACGACGACACGACAGACACTAGGTTTTGTGCGCTTCGCGCTTAATCGTCGGTCGTCGTCGTGGTAAATATTAAGCAGCGAAGCTGCTCTCCTGCGTAATGTGAGTTATAAGATAGGCTTAGCTGGTACAAGTCTATCCAGACTTGTACCAATATCCGTGCGTCTCATGCGCTAGCGGGTTTCATGCCCCAAAGCTTGTTGTAGTATTTTTTGCCCCTAAATCAGGTCAAAACACATTCTTCATTCTGAATTTCACATTGCTGAATCTAATGACTTTGGGTTCATTAGGTTCGATATTTTGCCTTGTTAACTGAACTTGAAAAACACCTTCAACAATTGAAGTGTCTTTTGAGAAAGAAGTAAATTGGAGATAGTTTTCAAAATCTTTCGTCACTAAAATGGAATCATATTTAGGAGATAAATACGATTCATAAGATTGATCGTAAGAGAACTGAAATGTAAAATTTGGGTTAGGGTACTTTACCCTTAGTTGTGGGATAACTTCTGATGTAAATTCAACATAATTGATTAAATCACCACAGTTAGTACGCACTACACCATTCAAAGCATAATAAGTTGTATCAAATTTCAGGGTTATGGGGTTTATTTCTCCACCAGTTCCTGAAAAACCAGATGCTGCATCCCACGGCTTTCCATTCATCATACCTTTCATGTAAAAACCTTGATCTAATCGAGGAAAGTCTGTCCAGCTACGCTCATTACATTCCTCAGGCTTCGAACAACTGAAAGCCACAGTTAAAATAAAAAAATAAAAAAAAGAGAATTTGTTCATGGCAAAAAGTTTTATTTATACCTCACTGCATGAGAAAACGTGCATTTGAGCTGGGAACGTCAGAAGGATACAGCGTTCCTGAATTTCATTTGCACTTTTTCTTACACAGTGAGGTATAGAAGTGTTTTGATGATTTTTTTCTCAAACGACTCTAAAGACAGCATAAAATGATAGCGACTTTGAGTCATTAGAAATTCCAAGCTCTTTGAGAAACAACCTTCTTTTAGACAAAGAATTTGTCTAACTGTAGTCTTTTTAGGTCATAATTCTCCAATTACTATGTTTTACGAACCAGACACAGAAATCTTTGTTTCAGCTCAAAGACACTATTTTAACTAATACAATTCTTAGTTACTTAGAATCACAGGCAAAGTTTCAACCCGAATTCCATCGTCAATACTTATATACTTTATCCCTTTGCTAAGTAGGGATAAATCTATGAGTAGGTCATTGACCCCCTTGGGAAATTCCTTATCCTTGCTAAAGGCTGGTTCTAATTGACCCAACTCGTTATATACATTGATTTTCAATTTAATTGCTTTTTGCGTGCTTATTTTTAGCCTTACCCAATCCTTTGTAGGATTTGGGAATACACTATACATTGCTCTTACGGAGTATGAACTAGCACTCGCCAATTCAAGCATACCAGTCTCTCTAAAGAATGGATTTCCCTGATTATTTGCAACAGGAAGTATGGTAGTTGTATTCTGTCCTCCAGCATAATATGCAATTACTCTAATGAAGATAGTGGTTGCACTCGAATTAAAAATGCTACCAGATGCAGTTAGGCATGAATTCGACCCTAGGTTGTAGTAAGTAAAACCATCTGGGCTCCAGGACCACAAATAACTATTTACAGTTTGATTACAATTAGATGCACACCATGTGTAGTTTTCTGAAGAATTATAGATGGTAGAGGGGCCTTGTACTATGGTCTGAAGTGGATCACCGCCAATTTCATAATTAGAAATCTTTAAGGCCTGCTCTCTCAGTTGTCTCGCATTGTCTCTATCAGCGGCTCCGGTAGATATATTATTGAAATTTATACCTGGACTAGAAAAATGTAAAATTCTTTGGTTAGCTGCGGCATCTGCCATAATGGTTCTTCTTACAGTACCACCTTGCGTCCAACCTTTACCACGAGCAAATGTAGTAAGACCATTAGTTGTTGCATTATCATTGTCATGTTTGCATCCAAAATTGTGAGCCATTTCATGCGTAAATGTAAATCGAGCTCCTTCTAATATTTGAACAATTGAATGCGCCCGGGTTCTATCGTTTAAATTATGCAAATTAGCCCTGCCCGCTGTGACCCCTGCCATGGTGGGATTATTGATCAATAGCACTACCAAATCTGCATCAAAAGTATTGGCTCTTAAGTTTTCAACTTGGGCATTATTATTCAGGTCATTTAAAATCCATTCAGCAGTTAGTGTGGCCGGGTTAAAACCGCTATTGGGGTTACTCACTGCAATTTGATCGTTAACCCCATTAAATAACTGTACCGCAGCAAGTTGAAAAGTCAGTTGCTCTGCGGTTATCCCACTATTTCTCAAGGCTTGATTGCTCTGGTTAATAAAATTAGTGGCAGCCTGCGTGGCATTTGCTGCATTGTTTGCTGCGGTAGTAAACAGCACGAGCACTCTTACATTCCTTGTGCATATACTTCTTAGCTCAGGGAATGCCTCTGGTCGAAGTCGAGGTTTTCCATCTGTTTTATCATCAGCTGTAACCCCGCAAATAGCCTCGGAGAACATTTCGCTATTCTTTTCAATTAGATAAGTATTCCTTGAATTAGAAGTGTATGATTTACCAAAGTCCTCAATTACAAAAATCCTATCTTCTACATTAATCTCTCCAAAAATTGCTGATTCCACACAATTGATCATTATATCACCAATTACCTGGTTGGTTTCATCAGATATTTTACCATTCCACTGATAGTTTTCTTCATCAATAGATTCAACATATTGAGCTTCACAAGTGAAAGACCGTTTGTCAGCAGGGAGTCGCAACACAAATTTTCCATCTTTCTGAATATTCTTTATCTTGTTGATTGATATTTTTGAAACACTCTTGTTTATTGGAATTTTCTTGTACTTAGTTATACGATCTTTTAGATCTTTATTTTTACTTTCTTCTACTATAAATTCAGATTCGGAAAAGAGATTTTGACCAACTCCAACAGGGAGCATGTAGAAAAACCCAATAAAAGTGGTTAATAGTACAATAAGTTTGCCATTAAAAATCATGCAGTTACGCTTTTTCATAATATTTTTTGTAACTATTTAGCAGCCGCCTGCGGCGGTTGCTAAAAATGAAAAAAGAAATTATCTTAGGGCATCAAAAACATTGAGTTGGAGCTACCAAACACAGTCGAAGGCTGCCATGTTGTGAT
>JAIYAV010000295.1 GCA_027488855.1 Saprospiraceae bacterium | reverse complement strand
CCAGTTTGGCCACTTTACTCAATTCCGCCATAGTGAGGCCAGTGAGTCCGTTTTGCCGAACCAGTTGCAGCGTTGTTTCGTAAATAATCTGTTCTTTTTCCGGGTCTTTTGGTTTCATGGGGCAAAGATAATAGAATAAATATTCCACAAAGCTTTTGGATGGATTTTTTTGTCAGAGTAATTTTTTCAGTTTGCAATAGTTGTTTTGGGGTTGTCACTAACATTTAAGCTTATAAGCGACGTTGTTAGCCGTAAGATTTGGCCAGATACGATTGCAAGAAGTGTTTTTATACCATAGCCCACAAATTCTCGCCCGTCGGGGTAGGTGCATGCAATTTTTTTGCTTTTCCACTTGAAATCTAATAATTACAATTGGGGCATTTATCTTTTGGAATCACAAACAGACTAGAACCCACATCAATATGTAGGTTTGGTCAATTTTCTCTACGACAAGTGGGCTTCCAGCTAATCATCGCTTTCCGCCTCATTTAATTGCACCAAACACCCGCAACTCCGCAAGCTGTAATTCAAAACCAGGCCGCTTGCGAATCTCTAGTTTAACAAACCGCGCAGCAGTAGCCGCAAATTGTAAAATAGGCGGCGCGCCAATAGCGCCTTGGTACCGGATTACCTGTTGCCATTCAGCCGAGTTACTTGCCCTGGTTTTTAAGCGGATATCGCAGCCGTGATTCCAGCCTTCGATTTGGCCTTTTTCCGCCAAAGACAAAGCGGTAAGCGTGGTCAATTTTCCCAAATCAAACTCCAATGTACAGAGGGTGTCCGTTTTTGGAGTTTCCCAAGCCGTTTCGCCTAGGTTGTCAAACAAGCCAACGGTTCCATATTTCTCCACATTGTTTTCCTTGATGGCCGAGGCTTTTACCCCTGCGGTGGCCAGCTCATTTACTTGACCATCCAGGATCGGCAAATCATAAGCGGGTTTATCCAGATCTAGTTTTACGCAGATAAATACAGGACTGTTGCCTGGTTTGCGATCGGAAAAATGGAGCTGTAATCGCTTGCGGTCAGTTTTCCAGGTAAACGCTTGCCCATCCAGGCGGCTTGCTTTCAGGATTTTAGCGGGCAATGCGGGTAAGGTTAAGTGTTCGCCTACCTCCTCGGATACCCACAAATAAACCGAGTTTCCTTTGCAGGTAGCGCCGCCCCATGGGCCATCGCGGTAGGGGCCGCCCCGAGTGCCATGCACTGCTTCGGCGTTGGTTTTCATGAAGGCGGCAAAATCGCCTAAACGTTCGGCATCGGGTGGATAAAGCATACCATCGGGCATGGGACCTACATCCAAGAGGTAATTTCCGTCTCGCGCAATGGTGTAGATCATTTTCCGCAACAGATCCCGGAAAGGAAAAGCGGGCATTGGTTTATTGAAAATCCAACCACTGGGATTGATGCCTTCGGCCGTTTCCCAGGGTTTTTTCCGGTCAAAAGGACCAACCGCAATTTCAAAACTGACGAAATCCTCTTTCATCGCGCCATGCGTACCAACGAGCAGGTTAGGTTGTCGGCGGTACATCATCTCGGCAGCTTTGGCTGGAACCTCTTTCCATTTGTCTTTACCTACGGGTTCAATGCCATCAAACCACATGACGGAAATTGGGCCATAGTTGGCACTTAACTCCTCCAACAACTGTGTGTAATAGGCATTGTAGCGGTCGTGGTTTTCGGTGTTGTAATCGGGGTGTTTCCAGTCTTTGGGAGAAAACTGCCAGCCCAGCGCCAACCCTTGTCGTTTGCAAGCTTCAGCAAACATTTTGGCTACATCCTGCTTATAAGGCGTTGCCATGATGTTGTAATCGGTGGCTTTGGTATCGAACATACAAAACCCATCGTGGTGTTTGGCTACAAAAACACTGTAGCGCATCCCGGCGGAATAGGCCAATTTGAGCCAGGCATCCGGGTCGTAATGAATGGGATTGAACTTTTTATAGAGTTGATCGTACTCCTCGGCTGGAATCGATCCATGTGGATTCAGGGCGCTCAGGCGGGCATGCGAATGCGATTCGGGCGTACCCAAACCAGCAGATGGGCCCCAATGGACAAATAAGCCGACGCGCATACTTCGCCAGTTGTCAATGGCTTTTTGAGCATCGCGAACGGGAGCGTTTTGACTGAACACGCTGTGAACGATACCGATCAAAAGGAATACTAGGTGTATTTTTTTTGCCATGGCTTATCATTTCTAACTTATTTTTTTATCGCTCCTTAGCGTAAGAATGACTTTATCCAGGGGTTTTTCCATAAGCAGTCAATTCATACACTAGCGAAATGGGGGATGCCTCATCATAGATGCTTGGTACATTCTGAATAGCCTGATGCATCGGCTAAATCCTCTCTCAAATTCATGCTTCAAAGTTGGCATCCAAAGGGAAACCGTTATTTTTTGGATACCAAAACTAATTACCTTTGTTGAACAAACAAAGGAACAGAAATAAAATAAAGTGAACACCTGACTGGCTCTTTTTTGATTTTGCAGCCTTACTCCTCAGTTGCGTAGGCTGGCTATCCTAATCTACAATCAGCTTGATTTTTTTATGAGGATGCTCCAAAAGCGCAAGATTCATCATACCTCTATGCGTTGTACCTCTTTATCTTTACACCACAAAATTGATGTACGATGAACGAGAGTGTCACTACCATTTTGGATTACATTGAGCACAACATAGATAAACCGCTACCTTTAAAAAGCTTGTCAGCAATGGCGTGCATGTCGCCATTTCATTTTCATCGGCTTTTTAAAAAGGAAACTGGAATGGCGGTAAAACAGTTTATTGAACAAAGTAAAATGGAAAAAGCCTATCAAAGTATCTTAGCTGGGAATGAAAGTATTTTAGATTTAGCCATAAGGCTAGGTTACAACGATTACGAAACTTTTTCAAGGGCTTTTAAAAAACGGTATACCATTTCACCAGGTGATTTAAAGTCAATTGTTAAACAGGCCTGTGCACAAGTGAATCAGGGTAACGGAGAGAAGAAAGTGATCGTTCTTACCCATCATAATTTCAATGAAGCCGAAATCGCCGAAAAAATAGCTAAAAGCCTCTCTGACGATAATGTTCAGTTGGTTGGGAAAGCGACGAATAATATCTTTTTAGTAACCGAACAATGCGAAGACAAAATGGCAAACCAGAGCACAACTAAAGTCAAAAACAAATTCAACATGACCTCAGAACCAACGCTTTGGAAAAATATTTCAGAGCGTTTGACAAAAATCAAAGCTCTTTTTGTATTGGTGCTTTTGCTGTCAGTAGGAATCTCCCGTTCATTGGCACAAACCAATGATCAAAAAAAAGACCTAACCCATTTTCTTGACCAAAAGGGATATACCGCTGTGACCTTGCAAAAGTATGTTTCCGGACATCTTTATCTAGAAGTCATGATCAATGGAGTAAAAGGAAGATTTATATTAGATTCTGGAGCGGGCGCTACGGTTGTAGATGAAAAAAGAAAAGATAAATTCAACATGACAGCAGAACAAACCGATGAAAAGGCAACCGGCGCAGGCGGTAACGGAATAGCCATACAATCATCTGCGAATAACAAACTCATCATTGGCCATTACTCCATTGATCATTACACCGCAATGATTATCAACCTGGATCATGTCAACAATGCATTTAAACAACTCGGATTGGAAGAAGTAGATGGCGTTATTGGAGCGGATGTATTAACTTCCGGTCAAGCCATCATTGATTATGCAAATATGCTTCTTCACTTAAAAAAATAGCATCAGGAATCAGCCTAACTCCCTTGCACAACTGGCACCTTCCACCCTTGCTTGCTTGGTGAATGCGAAAAACGTATTGTTCATTCAATAGGCAATTTACCCGACAGCGCCCCTTCTGCACACACTGGTTCGCTGCTACTCTCCTGCTCTTGATTGAATAGTTTACTGCGGTGTTTTTTGCCCCAGGTTCTCAATGCGACAATCACATCATCCAGCGACTTGCCGTATTCAGTTAGGGTGTATTCCACACTAACGGGAATCGTATCGTAGACGGTTCTGGTTACCAACTGATTGAGCTCCAAATCGCGTAGCTCCTTGGACAACATTTTAGGCGTAATGCCCTCTACGTCCCGCTCCAATTCTTTGAAGCGCTTGTGCCCGAAGGAAAGCGCGATCAAAATGGGCAATTTCCATTTTCCATTGATGATGTCCAATACGTCCCGCACCGGGCGGATGTATTCTGCACACTCTTTTGCTGGATTCATGAACCCTTGATTTTATTGACGCTATACTAAAGGAAACCGATATACTCTGGTATACCGGTATATTTTGTATAGCAAAGGTAAGTAATTTTGTTCCAGCAACTGCAATGAGACGCCAAACATTTTTTGCGCAATGAGGCAGTTGCAGGTTCATTATTAACCACTAATTGTAAGAAATCATGAAAGTGTTGGTTTACGGAGCTACGGGCTCACAACAAAATCCGGTTGTTCATGCTTTACTCAAAAGAGGCCACCAAGTTAGAGCAATCACCCATCAAGCAAACAAAGTTTCAGTACTTGAAGAGTCAGGAGCGGAAGGGGTAGTTGCGGATATGGCCGATTATGATGCTTTGCTGCAAGCCAGCAAAGACATTGATGCAGTTTCACTTTTGGTTCCTTTTTTCCTGGCCAATCCTGCCGATGGATTCCAATACGCCAAAAACGCCATCGACGCAGCCATTGCCCAAAAGGTGAAGCTATTGGTCTGGAATTCCAGTGGTTTTATCGCCCCTGAAAAAATGGGCAATCCCTCCATTGATTTACGGATCGATGTGTTGAATTACCTGCAGGCGAGCGGTTTGCCATTCATCGTTTTACAACCATCGGTTTATGCAGAAAACTTACTGGGGCCCTGGACGGCACCCTTTGTGGCCAACGAGCAAAAAGTAGCCTACCCAACGCCGGAGGAAATGCCCGTGGGCTGGATCGCAACCCAGGATGTGGCCGAATTTGTAGCTGAAGCTTTGCAAAAACCGGAACTGGCAGGGGAGGTATTTCACCTCAGCGGTGTAGAAAACCTGACCGGTAAGGGCTTAGCCGAGAAATTTTCCATTGGCTTGCAACAAACCATTACCTATCATCCTCTTCCCCCCAAAGCCTTCGGCAAAATTCTGGATGGCCTTTTTGGTGAAGGAGCAGGTGACGGGGCCGCAGCGGTGTATCAGGAAATTGCTGACACCAAAAAATACCCACCCATGCACGTGCCAATGGAAGGCGTTTTGGCAAAAATACCCGTTAAAATGACCAGCATTGAAGATTGGGTAGCGCAGCATAAGAGCGTATTTCAACAAAGTGTATAAATTTAAAATGTCCATCTATTTTTTCCAACCTCCCGAAAGTGTTGACTTTCGGGAGGTGACTTTTAAGGTTAAGGAACAATCCGCGCAATTAAATTTTAGCTTTCAACATAGGCCGATAGGCTTCCAAATGATAGAATGCCAAATAAAGTACCATCCCCAACATGGGTAGGCTCACAATCAAAGCCATAGGTTCTTTAAAGAGACCCAACAAAACAATGTTGATCACAATGGGCATAATGAGTACACAAGCAAGTTGAACATAACGATTGGTCAAAAACATCAGACCAGCGATGAATTCCACTATTTTGGTTGCATGCATGATGTAACCCGAAGCCCAGAGGTCTTCCAATACCTTTACAGCAGCGGGGTTGGTGCTCAAGTCACTAGGCTGCATAAAAAAACCAATAAAGGCATTGGGAATAAATAGGATACCCAGCACGATGCGGAGTACGGTGTACAAGCGGTTGGACCTGTTTTCCATATAGCATTATTCTTGGTGAACGATAACCTTCTACGGTATTGCAGAATTAGGGCAAAATTAGGCCTGGTATAGCGTCACCTCAATAGCTTATTGGAGCTTGTAGTTGTACTTTTCGGACATGCTGAGCCGAAACTGTTGAGGCGTAACCTGGTTGATTCGTTTGAAAAAACGATGAAAGTACGCAGGGTCTTCATAACCCAAGTGATGGGCAATCTCCTTGATAGAATGGTGTTCATGCACCAATAAACGCATGGCCTCCAGGTTGATGCGCTCGTCAATCAAACGACTGGCATTTTTGTGCACGAATTGCAAACACAAGCGATTGAGCTGTTTGGGTGAGATAAATAAGTGTTGAGCGAATTGCTCCACGGTTTTGATCCGTCGAAAATTGTTTTCTAGCAAATGTTGAAATTTCATCAAATGCTGATTGACCGAAATATTGCTGTTGACCACTTGTTTTAGTCGTTCCAACTGGATGTAAAAAAGTCGGAAATAGGCATTCAGGGCTTCCGTTGTTTTTATGTTGTGGTTTTCCTCTTCTAGCTTGATCTGCAGCAGTAAATTTTCTAAAAAAGAATAATCAGATGCTGAAATACGCAAAGCAGGAGAGGAGAGAATTGGGCAAAAAACTACCTGGAAATCCTCTACCAAAAACCCAAAATACTTCATTTCCATTTGCAGCACCCAACCTTTGAGGGGTTCAACTGGAGAAAGGCTTAGTGCGTGGATGCTACTGGGCAACAAAAAAAACAGGGAATAGTCGCTAATGGAAAATTCATTAAAGTCGATGTTAAAACTACCCTGAGCTTTCTCAAAAAGAAACACTTCGAAATACTGTTCTTGAAAAGACGTCGAATGAACAGGCCTTTCTGGCAATTTCCCATTAAATCGAATCAAATTGAAATTCAAATTTTGCTTCATGTCTGAGCATTATAGGAAGTCAAAAAATAGTCGGGCCAATTTTTCAACTTTATTTCGTTTCCGTTACTAAAGATTTACTTCATCAAACAGCGGGAAACTTTTCTTTGTTGAACCTGAAAGGTTTAACTTAGTGCCGGAATTCGGTCAATTATGGAAAAGGCAGCCTCTTAAGAGTATGTTTAAAAGTTAACGTTTCACCGAAAATTCATCAAAGTTCATCAAAGTAGATGCTACAATGCTGTAACTGCTCGCCACCGAAAACACCACCCAATAAATAGTACGCAAAGCCGAGTTTTGGAAACTACACGAACATACCGCCATCAACGAACGCCAACGCTTGATGCTCAACAAGCTTTTTGACGGTTTTGAAGGAAAACTACAAAGCTCCAAATGGGCTAAAATTGTCAATTTAGAATAGAATAACGACTGCTGGGCTTTGGGTCAAACCCTTTAAGTCCCTTCAGCATTACCCAAATAAAGGTTAACCATGAATTGCTTTACCTTTGGTATCAAGACTACAAATGGACACTGCGCAATGCCAAAATACCGAGAGCGGTGCCATCGTTTTGTGCCTTAATTTGTGAAAATTTGGGTCATTTGTGACGAAAAAAAATGCCCCTCACCACTCCATCACCACATCCACCCGCCGATTCTGCGCTCGACCCGCTTCGGTACTATTCGGCGCAATTGGCTTGCTCAATCCAAAACTTTGTACCGAGACCTTTACTGTTTCCGGCAAACCGAGCGCTTTAAGTGCATTTGCCACTGCCTCCGCCCGATTTTGCGCCAGCACCTGATTGTCTTTGGCGCTGCCCACATTGTCGGTATGCCCTTCGATGCGACATTTGAGGCCAGGGTTGTAATTGAGGATGCGGATGACGTTGGCGAGGATGGAATCGGCTTCGGGCTTGAGTTCGAACGCTCCCGTTTCGAAGGAAAACTTTTCCGCAAAGCGGATTTTCATCGTTTCCCCTTCCATTTGTATGTATTGTTTGGCCTCGTCCTCCATGGGTTTAAAATCAAAGGGTTGGAATGCTTTTTCTTCGGCTTTTTTGTACATCAAAATCAAACCCATGCGGTTGGGGAAGCCCTGGAAATACCAGACCTTGATTTGGTGAAAACCTGCCTTGAGTTGAATTTTGCCCTGCTTGATTTCTCTGAATTGCCTTAGGCCATCACGGTCAATCACCTCAGTAGAGTCGATCCAGAGGCGGGAACCATCGTCACTTTGCAGCAAAAACTCGTAGAGGCCACTATTTTTGACTTCAAAACGCCCGGTATAAATGATGGCAAATACCTCTTTACCTTTCGGAACGCCTGGAAAAGGCGTACTCAATTCGCGCTCAGTGATGAATAATTTTTGCGCATAAACGTAACCAATGGGTTGGGTTTTTTCGATTTCAGGTGTATAGCGCATTTTTTGCGCCTGAATGAAGCCTTCAGCATCTGTAGCAACGCGGAAATCGTAAATGGCACCTTTAAAACCAACCAAAAAAGGTTGGGTGCGGCCAAGGTCTTCTGCGTTTTGAGCGGAAAGTTTAAATAAGCTTGCACAAAGGAAAAAACTGGACAGGAGGATTAACTTGTGGGTCATGGCTGGAAATGATGTGGTGATCAGTATGTTGTGTCACCATCATAATCCGATTTACCCCAAAAGTTACAGGCTCCGCTTCGTATTATAATTTGAAAAACCAATTGCAAAAGGATTGCCAGAAGGAGAACTGGTGAAAATTCAGCACCGAATAATGGTAAGCCAGCATAACCAACAACACCAAAGGAAAAACATTCCAGCGCCGATGTGAGCGCCAATCCCAAATGCTCAACCCCAGCAAAATCAAATCAACCACGGCAAAACCAAAAACGGGCGCAATGGGGTGTCCATCAATCTGGGGAAGATAGGCCAGGAGGCTCGGAAAATGAATGTGAATGATCCGGTCGGTAATCGGTGTAAGCATCGGAAAGGCCGTACACACCATAAAACGGGCATGCACCGTAGTTTGTGTGCGGTAAAAAATGGCTAGTCCATAAAAAAGTACAAATGCAATCAAGGCATTGACCACCAGGGCAATAAAGTGGTAATCCAGATTGTCCAATACCGTGTTTTTATCCATTTTGAACTTCAGCAAATCCAAAGTGCTGAAGAGCATAAGCGGCACCAGGAAGTAAGAAAATTTGCCGATGCTTTTGTGCAAGCGGTTCTTTTTGCTGCGAATCAAATAGGGTTGCACAATCAACATGAGGCACCACAGCATCAGCGCCAGTCCATGGAGGTGCATGCGGTAACTTTCCTGCTCAAAAATCCGGGTAAAATAAGTCAACCAAAAGCCAAAGATGGCCAATAGAAAAAAGAAGACAAAGTAAAGGTAACTCCTTTGCCACAGGGCAGCTTCCAGTTTCATGCTGAATTGGATTTAACGGCCAATGACCATTTTTCGCGAAACGGTGTTCAGCCCATCGGTCAGCGTAAACACGTACAAGCCGGGCGGTAAGTTATTGGCTTCAAAAGGAATACGATTGATGCCTTGGATAATCTGCACGGGGCGGCGTTGGATCATCCTGCCCGTCAGGTCGTAAACCCGAAAATCGAACTGCCCCCGGATCTCGGCTTCCACTTCAATTTGGGTTGAGCCCGTAAAAGGATTGGGGACATTGCCCATGCGCAGTTTGGTGGCGGCAAGCTCACGGGTAGAAGAGGTACGGCAGGCGGCTGAGCCTTGAGGCCGAAGGTACAAATAGTAGTTGCCCGCAGCAAATTGGTCACTGGGAAAGGTCACTGGAACGGGTAAAAAAGAATTGACCAGTCCTTCTATTTTTAGGTCATTTCGACCCAGGTTAATTGCGTTGTTAGGCGTGCCTGCAATGAGGATACACCCTTTTTCTCCAGACTTGAACACACAATTGGGCGGATTGCAGGTATAAGACAAGCCGCTAGGCAGATTTTTGACCGCCCCAGTTGTAGCGAGCGATACACTGTTGATGGCGAGGTTTAATCCACTCAGTGCAATCGTTTTGGGAATGGCCAGCGTGAATACAAAATCGTAGAAAGTATTCAAACAAGCGGTATCAGAAATTCCACCCTTGGGATTGGTGGCAGAGTAGGGTAGGGGAATGACGCCTACTGCGGTGTCTGGCAAAGTAGCGTCTGGCTTGCAGGTAGTGGTTTGTTGAGCCACGAGCGTAGAGCCCAAGCAGCACAGCGTCAGGATAGAAAGTATAAAATTTTTCATAACACCAGTTTAGGTTCAATCGTGCAATTGCACTTGAACTGAAATGACCGCATGCAAAATAAGCATTTCAGGTTGATTGGGCAATTTTTTCTGCAAGAAAGCCAAGCCGCGACCAAGGTGTAGATTTTACAAAAAAATCATCAATTTTGACTCAATTTGCTGCAACTCATCAACGTCTTGATTATCTTTTCCCTGAAATGAAAAATAAAAAAATGCAGGACATCTTTCGTTGTGCTGGGCTTATCGCTCTGATTGGCTTTGCTTTAAGCTCGATTAATGCCCAAAATGCCATTTTGCGCGGCCAAGTGACCACCATCGACCACGAACCTCTGGTCGGCGCTTCCGTTTACGTCAGTGCCAATGTGGGTACGGCGACCGACACCGCAGGGAGATTTGAACTCAATCCTACCCCTGGCAACCTCACTCTTACGGTCTCCTACCTGGGCTTCAAAACTTACACCCAAACACTGGGCATTGTAGCCGGGCAAACCGTAGACCTGGACATCATCCTCCAAAACGAACCCACCATCCTGAGCACGCTCACCTTTACCACGGGGCGTTTTGAAAAACGCCTGGGCTCGGAAACGGTGTCCATCGAAGTGCTCAAACCCAGTCTGATCAACAACAGCAATAAGTTTCAACTGGACGAGGCCCTGCAAAAAGTACCTGGCTTGAGCGTCATCGATGGGCAGGCCAATATCCGCGGCGGCTCCGGCTTTTCTTATGGTGCAGGTAGCCGAGTGCTCTTGTTGATGGACGATATTCCAATTTTACAGCTCGATGCGGGTTTTCCCAACTGGAACGATATCCCGGTCGAAAATGTAGGCCAAATTGAGGTGGTCAAAGGGGCAGCTTCGTCTTTGTACGGTTCAGCGGCGCTGAATGGCGTGGTCAATTTCCGTACAGCTTACGCCCACAACGAACCCGAAACCAAGCTCAGCATTTTTACATCCACCGTGGATGCGCCCGCCGATGCACGTTTCAAATGGTGGGATGCGGCACCTGTCACCTTTGGCACCAGCCTCTCGCACAAGCAAAAAATAGGCAAACTCGACCTGGTCAGCAGCGTGTTTTACCTCAATGAACAAAGCCACAACGACAGCACCTTCACGAAATATGGCCGGATCAACCTGAATACCCGCTTCCGCGCCAGCAAACGCCTCACCTTAGGTGCCAACCTCAACCTCAACGGCGGCAACAACAGCAATTTTTTCTTCTGGCGAGCCGATTCTCTGAAATACAGCCCATTCCGGGGTACGGTTTCTAAAAACCAACCCTTGCGTTTTAACATCGATCCCCACCTGACTTATTACGATGGGGGCGGGAACCGTCACAAACTCCTCAGTCGCTACTTTCGGGTCGAAAACCGGGTGAGCAATGGGCGCTCCAATTTTTCCTCCCAGTACTACGCCGAGTACCAGTTTCAGCGCAAGTTTAAAGCCCTGGACTTGAACTTCACCGCTGGCGCAGTGTACATCGGCACCAACGTAGACGCTGAGTTGTACGGCGACACCACCTTCCAATCGCGCAACCTGGCGACTTATGCCGATTTTGAAAAAAGATTTGGCAGCAAACTGACCATCAGCGTCGGATTCCGCTACGAATCCAATCGCATCAAGAATCCGGGGTTTGTGTATCCAATTGGGGTCGTAGCGCCCTCGAATGAAAGTGAAGCCAAACCGGTGCTGCGCATCGGAGCCAACTATCAAGTGGCGGAATATTCCTTCCTGCGGGCTTCCTGGGGGCAGGGCTACCGTTTTCCAACCATTGCGGAAAAGTTCATCTTCACCAATTTGGGGGGCTTTAACATTTCCCCCAATCCCGATTTGCAGTCAGAAACGGGCTGGTCGGCGGAATTGGGGCTCAAGCAAGGCTTACAGGTAGGTAGTTTGAAAGGCTTTTTAGACATCGCCCTTTTCCGCACCCAATACCAGGACATGATGGAGTTCAATTTCATTGATTTTCAACGCGGCTTTAGCTCGCTCAATACGGGTGGCGTGCGCATTTCCGGCTTGGATGCGAGCTTCGTGGGCGAGTTCTCTTTGTTCAAATGCCCCACTACGTTTATGGCGGGTTACCTCTGGATTGACCCCCAATTTTTGGAATTTGACCTGACGCCTCAGGAGCCTGGGGTGACACCTACCCAGGGACAACGCAACGCCATCGGCAGTTCTTCCACCGAAAATGTGCTGAAATACCGCTCGCGCAATAGCTACAAATTCGACATCGAAAGCCAGATCAAACGTTTTTCAATTGGTTTTGCCGGGAACTATTTCAGCTTCCAGGAGGCCATCGACCGGACTTTTGAGTTCTTTGTGCCGGGGATTAAATCGTATCGGGAGATGAACAATGGGGGTGTGACGCTGCTGGATGTACGGGTGGCGTATCGGCCGATTGACAATTTGAAGCTGAGTTTTTTGGTGAACAATGTGGGGAATGCGGAGTATGTGTCGAGGCCGGGGTTGTTGGAGGCACCGAGGAATTTTGCGCTTAGGTTGGATTGGAATTGGTGATGCCTGCATTTGAAGGGTTATTCCGCCCAATTAAATGCCAATTGTTCAACCTTTGGTTTTTCTTTAACATCATGATTGTGCTGTCCAAATTTGCTTGTATCAAAATTACAAACTAGAGCTTCCACTACTGTCCGTCTGTTTTCGATATTGCCGCCATTATGGTAAAAGTGATCTTTGGTGACAATATTGAATTTATGCCAATATTTCTCTATCATTTCGTTGGCTCTCCAATCATTGTGATGCCATGTCGAAAGAATAAATTTTGCTTTGGTGTCCTTTAACAGTGTGAATAGGAGCTCTTCATCTTTCTCTGTCCAACCATTATAATAATCAACGTGTCGACCATAATAAGGCGGGTCACAGTAGATAATATCGTTTTCAGTTGCTATAGGAATAATGTCAGCAAAAGATTTATTGCAAAACAACCAATTAGGCTCTGACTGAATGATTTGTGAAATAGAAGAGACCTGATTGGTGATTTTGGTAATGTATGCCTGAGAAAACCGCTGAGGTTTTTTACAAAAAGGAATATTCCAATTTCCTTTACTGCCAAATCGCATCATCCCGTTAAACCCAGCGCGGGAGAGAAAAATGAAATCATAAGGAGAAAACTCGCCGCTATTGAATCGACTTCTAACCTTTAAATAGTGTTCATAACCGTTATTGTCAGCTTTACTCAAAAGTTCTCCTTCCTGCTCGAGGTATTGCTTCATTAAAGAAGCGGTGATGTTTTTGTTTTGAATGCCTTTGTAAAAATTGATAATATGAGGGTTCGTGTCGTTGAGCACTGCTTCTTTATATCTAGCATTGAAAGCAACGACACCGGTTCCTAAAAAGGGTTCTATCCATCTACCCGATACTTTGGGTGCAAGCTCCATGATCCAGGGAACCAACTTCGTTTTGATGCCTTGACTTTTGATAGGTGGGACGAATATTTTCATTCTGGGGTTCTTTTATAAGTTTTTGGAACAATTTGATCCCATAGGTCGGTTCTTCCTTTAAATTCTAGAAAATCTTTCAGCGTGGTAATTTTTACTGTTTTACCATCTTTTATCATCGTGGCTGAGCCATAATTTATCCAATATTCATCGAACCAGACTTCTCCTAATTTGCTAAAAATGCCATTTTCGTTCTTCAGGTCATCAATGTCTACGACAGAACCTATATTTGCAGTGTTACCAGAACCTTGCTTATCACTGGCAATTTTCCATTTTTCGGCTGCGAAAAAATCAAAATCTTTGATTACTGAAGTGATGGCTGTGAGATTCTTTACGGTTGTTACAGCACGTTCTCCAACTTTTTCGATCGGGGTTTCATATTCTTCTTGAAGCTCCTCTACGTGGAAAATTTCTGTTTCAGCTAAGTCATCGGTTAAATCAGTTCGGGTATAGATAACTCCTAAGCAATAATGGCCAAGATATTGATTGTAAGGAAATTGAATGTTCTTGTCTTTGTCTCGTTCTTTGAAATACCCACCGTGGCTACCCAATGTAAAACCAGCAGTTTTATGATTTCTCCTGAATGTAGTTTTGATGTCTACTGCAAATTTTATTTCCTCATTTTCTTTATTTACAAAGCTTAGATCAGGGTACCAATTTTGTTTTTCAGCAAGGACAATTTTGTAACCAATATCGTCTGCAAACTGTAATATCTGAGGGAAAATGTGGATTTCCAGGATTTTTGAAACAATCTTAGTATCTGAAGAAATCGTATAAATATTCTTGTAAACATCTATAAACCCTTTTACAGACCAATCTCCATTATCCGTAGAAACATACGCTTCTAATTTGTTGGAAAACTCATCCAGTTTTTCCTTGAAAGCCGCTTTATACTCATTTTTATTTGATAAATTCATGAAACAAAGGTATAAAAAAAAATTAGAACGCTTAATTAGCAATTTTTAGTTTTAATTTCTGACCGACCAAACTTCGCCATCCAAATCAAAAAATACCCTCCAACTCCCGCAAATGATGAACCATATAGGTCGACCGCACCTCTGGCACTACTTGTAAATGGTTGACAAAAACCGTATCCAGCCCGGCATTAGCCGCCCCTTGGATGTCCGCTTCCTGATTGTCTCCGATCATGATGCTTTCGTCCGGGTGAGCTTTACTTTGTTTGAGAGCGTAGTCAAAAATCGCTCGATTCGGTTTT
>JAIYAV010000417.1 GCA_027488855.1 Saprospiraceae bacterium | reverse complement strand
GACCGATTCTCTTTTGCCAAATCCTTAAATTTCTGCTAACAGAAATTTAAACATACTCTAACATTACGACCTTTTTTTATTCTTTCAAATCCTGTCCGAATAAACTGCGCGGACTATTGCTATTGGGAATTTAATGGATACAATGTTTGTAGAATTGGAAACCGCTTTCTAAATTTGTTGAAAATGATGCGTTTAAAAGCGTTGGATGAATTTAAAAAACAGCTGCACAACCAATGCTCATGCAAAAAATACTTGCTGGAATTGCATTGTACATTAAGGTGAACATTGAAAATTATAGGTTATAAAAAAAGGTCAAGTTCATTGTGATTTTTAATGGGTTGATGCCCTTTTTTCTACATAGTTAACAATTTTGAGCTATAGAATCAAGCGTAAGGCGATTGCCAATAGCTTACTACTGCAATAATTGAATGCTAATAAAAAGTGTTATTGATTTTAAGATGATGATTTAAGTATTTGACTATCAGTTGTTTTGAATTGGAGTTTTGCTAAACAGAGCTAAATTTTTTTTATGAAAGAACAAAAAAATAGAATTATTAAAGACATAGTGGAGGGTGACTTAAACAAAGCTTTTGAAGCTTCAATTAAGTTACTACCTCCCGAAATGCAAAACGATCTCATTTTGCTAGCAGCACAATATAATTTTTTAGAAAAGAAGGTAGATCAAGGGGTAACAACCTTCACTGAAGCAGGTCCTGAGCGTTCTCGAATAACACAAAGTCTACTAAAATTGCTTGATCAATTTCAAGAAGGTGGACAAAATTTTGTAGAACAGGCAGTTTTAGGGCTTGGGATTGAAGCTGATAACAGCATTGGAGAAATTTCTTTGTACAACTGTAATCGAAAAAGAATTACCCGAAGATTCAAATCTGATTTTAATGATAAACGAAATAGTCAAGCCAGCCCTTTCTATTTCTATTTTATTTGTGGTTGTCGTGATGAGCGGCCAGAATCCTTTGCTCGAAGGTTGGTATATGAGGTACTTTGTGATGACTTAAACATGGATTCAGCAGCAGCAGCAAAAGACTTAGAAGAACTCGTTTTTTTCCCATTTCGAGTTAATGGCGAACGAATAAGCATCAAGCCCTTACCATTCAGTGATGGTAATCTAGGTGCGTGTAAAAACATGTTCAAAAAAGCTTTTGAGGAGCGCTTAGGAACTTCACTTGAGAGTTTTCTCCAAAATGGATTACCTCGGCTGAATAATTTCAAATACATCATCACCATATTTAAAACCAATTCCAAGAATTGGGAAGATGATGAAGGCATTATGAATCAATATTTTAAATGGCTTTTGGATACCTTCAGCAAGCTGCCTCCTGGTACACCGGAGTTTCTTTTTTTTATCGTTATTGACAGTCCAGGTCTTTGGAAAAGCCCCGAAATGCACACAACGTTGCAACGTAAAATGCTGGCAGACCTTCACAACTGCTGCAGAGGAAATGAAAAAATGGTATTGGCAGATCTACTACCTGTTGATCAAGATGACCTTTTCAACTGGTTTTATCAACTCGATGGATTAGCTGATGTGAATCCAAACAAAATTCACGATGTAATTGATGCCATCGTCCAAATACTCAATCATGATGAACGCAATCTTTATAAAAATGAACAAAAAATTCATATGAAAGACATTGAACCAATGCAACAAAACATCTTCGATCTTGCCAAAAGGTAAATTTCGAGCACAATCCATTCAGATATGAGCGACTTTCGATTGTATACTGCAGGCGGGAAAGGCCAATTACCGAATACCCCTCAGTATGAAAAACTTCATGATCCAACTCTTTACATGCCCTCAGAGGGATTACAAAGTGCAGTTAATGTAGCTATTGCTTTGGGGCAGCCTCTTCTCTTGACAGGCGAACCAGGTACAGGGAAAACCGAACTAGCACACCATCTCGCATGGTTTTTCGATTTAGGGAAACCACTCATTTTTAACGCCCAGACTACATCATTGGCCAAGGATATTTTTTATCGCTATGACGCACTGGGTCACTTTCAATACAGTCAAACACAATCCCAAAGCCTTAAAGCTGAAGACATAGAATCCCGATTCATTCGTTTTTCTGCACTTGGTAAAGCGATTTTGGATGCTTTACAGTTCCAAAAAAGATCGGTGGTGCTACTTGACGAAATTGACAAAGCTCCCCGAGATCTTCCAAACGACATTTTAGCTGCCATCGAAGATCTTCGTTTTGATGTTCCCGAAACAGGCTTATCCTTTGAAGCTCCAAATAATTTGAGACCGCTCATAATAATGACCTCCAACTCTGAAAAAAACCTTCCTGATGCATTTTTGCGTCGAGTTGTTTATTTCAATATCACTTTTCCAACTGATGTTGAGCTTCTAAAGATAGTTTCTGCCAAAACTGATGGCTATGCCGGGGTAGAGCTTAGTGGAATCATTGCCCATTTTAGTGATATTAGAGCTGGACGTATTGCGAAATTGCGTAAACAGCCTGCTACCGCTGAATTACTTAACTGGGCTATGCTCCTCAAAAAAATGGGTTTCCCACCTGCGAAATTACATAATCTAGACAAGCTTAATGAATCCGAAATCAATTTACTGAAAGCATCCTATTCTGTTTTGGCTAAGGACCGGGATGATCTTAGAAACATAGTGAATTCACTGTGACCCTTACAAAATGACGGATATCGCTTACTTGCATCACATCACTGCCACTTTTCTCCACGTATTGGAGAAGGAAGGGTTAAGATTTGGGACTGACAAACACCTGCAAATACAAATTCTTTTGCAGCATTTGCCAGCCAATGCTGATGCGAAGACACTCCGTCTTGCACTGGTACCTTTACTTGCCCGCAATTCCCAAGAACAAACCCTTCTTTATCGGTTGTTTGAGGAGTGCTGTGTTGAAGTAGATAGTTTGAGGGATACGTTTACAGATTCTGATTTATCCAAACCACTTAACCCCAATCCAGCTCGCAATATTAAAAAATGGCTTGCTTTGCTTATAATAACATTTTTAATATTATTAGCCAGTCTTTGGTGGGCATTACCTCGTCCACAAAAACTCATTGAAAGGTATTTTTTTGTTCAAGCACCAATAGATTCCCTTCAAAAATTTTGTCTCACACAAATACCAGATTGGGACAATTTTCGGAAGATTACTAAAACCATCTCAAAACCGCCTTTGAGTAAATATGTAACTTCAATAGGAGAATATTACATCGATTCGCTCTCTAATTGTTTCATTTATAATGCTCATCGTGCTGGTCTTGACACGATAAAGGCCTTTTCTGTATTTACAAACAATGGGACGCTAGTAAAAATTCGCTTCATTGTCCAGGTACAAGAGGATAAACCAATTTCAAGCCCAAATCCGGGGCAATATTTCATTCCGATTTTGCCACGATGGGTTCTACTTATCTCGTTTTCGTTTTTTCTCATTGTGCTTTGGAGCTATTTAAAGGCTCGAGACAGTAAACTTGTTGCAGAGATGCAACGCCATGACTCTGCCCCTTATTTCTGGAATATTAGCATCAAACAAATTAGAGATATTGAATTGGGCAACGACCTGCCTAAAACACTACAAGTATTGCGTCGTCGAACTACGGATGACAACCTGTTTCTTGACTTGCCAAATACAATCCATGCAACGGCCTCAAAAGGTGGTTTGCCTGAATTCCGTTATCAATCTGGTACTGTTCCAGTGAGGTACTTATTATTGATTGAACGAAATACTCAACTTAACCATCTAGCACGCCTACTTGACTACCTTTATCAAATATTCAAGGTACAAGAAATTGATATTGAACGATTTTTCTTTGAAGCAGATCCACGTCTTTGTTATAATGAACATCATATTGATGGCATCAGTATTTATGATCTCCGTGTTCGGTATGCTGATGCTCGATTAATGGTTGTTGGTACCAGTTTACATTTTATTAGTCCTTTAACAGGTCGGCTGTTGAGCTGGACTGCTATAATAACTCAATGGAGAGAGCGTGTGTTATTATCTCCAACTCCATCTGATAGTTGGACACGCGATGAACGTCGTTTGAATAATCTCATCCCAATGCTACCAATCACTCTTCAAAGCCTCATTTTTTGGGTGGAGGAACTAGAGTCAGGACAAGTAGCGAGATTTGATCAGTGGCGTAATCATGTTCATGATGCATTTTTCAAACCAGTCCAGCCTGATCCAGAATTTCCTTTACCCATCCTTTTGCTAAATTTTGAATATTCTCTGATGCAATGGGTAGCAGCTTGTGCTATATATCCCTCACTACATTTTGACCTAACTTTATGGATTGGCGATTGGTTGGAAACTTCGATGATGGAAAAGGATCCTAGCTCCGTTGAAAATAAGGCACCTCTCGTTTCCCTCCATAATTTGTTATCCTTGTTTCGACTTTCCTGGTTTATCGATGGCGAGATACCCAGCACTGCCCGTATTCACCTCCTCAACTGGCTTGAGCGCGAAAACCCTGATGGCCTTTCCAAAATTCGTTTAGCCTTAGCGGATGTACTAGAACAAGCTCTACCGCCCACAAAATCGAGTGCTTGGGACGATGGACAAATGACCATCGCACTTCAGCGTTGGCTTGGAAAAAAAGACCCTACTCATAAAAAACAACATGAAACACGGGTTACTCAATTGCTCAAAGCAGGCATTGGCATAGATATGGTCAGTCTTCAGTATTTGAATCGCCCTGACAATTATTCCAATTTCACGGTGCCCAAAGCCTGGAAAAAATATGTGAGCATTAGTCAATATATTAAGATTAATTTGATCCCTAAATGGGTTCCATTACAATTAGTTAGAGCCATAATCTTTGTTAAATGGTTATTGAGATTCGTTCTGAAATTTTTGGAAAAACACATCCAAGGTCCTATTAATGGGTCCGTATTCGACTTTCCTTATCGCTGGAAGGTTGTTCAATGGATTAATGGCCCCTGGAAAATTTTAGCAGTTTGGTATTTAATTATTTTTAATTTAATTATTTTTATATTTACGAACATTCTCTTGAAAGACCCCGATAATTATTCTTTTTTAAATGGCCAAGCTGCATCAGGGATATATAAATATGCAGCATATTTGCCGGGGTCCAGGAACTTTCATTTTTTTCAACTTTTTACACACATGTTCATGCATGGTGACTTTGGGCAACTTGTTGGAGGCATGTTTTTTTTAGATGTTTTTGGAAGACGAGTTAATTTATTAATTGGTAATTGGCAATTTATTTTTTTATATCTTGCTAGTGGGCTAGGAGGGTATGCCTCTTATGTAATATTAACCTTGCTGAGCAACAGTATAACTGGAGACAATTTTTCGATACCAATGTGGGGCCCTGGAGGGGCAATAGTTGGAATAATGATGGCATTCGGTTATTTATTCCCGGATCACATATTTTTAAAGATCCCATACCTCCCAATTTCAATTAAGGCAAAATATGGTGTTATTTTCTATGTAGTAATTATATCGTTTTATATGATCTCATCCTTTCCTAGTCTAGTTGATACCGCGAGCATAGGAGGGGGAATCTTGGGATTATTGTTTGTCATAAACTGGGAGAGGTCTCAATATTAAAAAGACTAGTAAGCAAAGTATTTTTTGTTGGCCTGCTTAAATTTTTAAAATATTAACAGTCGTTTTTTGGAAAATGAGCATGCGTGTTGAGATTCATTCCCCCTCACGCCACCTTCTCCTCATACAAATACTTCTGAAACTCCACAAACAGCGCACTGATCTCCCGCACCTCCCCCAGCACCCCTTTCGCATCCTGCAAAGACTGGTACTTATTCACCAACAAAAGCGGCAATTTCTCCTGATCCAATTCCTCCACGCCCGTTTCGATGTATTTGCTCAGTACAAATTCGATGAATTCCTTTTGCTGATCGTTGAGCAAGGCGAAGATGGTGGCTTGCGCGGCGGCCACCCTTTCGGCGCGAGTCATGGGTTTGACGTCGCTGTTGAAGACGTATTCCAGGACGTCGAAGAGGTCGCTTTTTTCGGCGTCGATGAGTTGTTGCAGGGTGCCCAGTTCATCTTTGCCAAAGCCAGCTTCGGCCAGTTTTTCCAGGAGGGTTCGCCGGGTGAGTGGGTTGCTCCAGAGGCGGCGCAACTCGGCTTCATTGCTGAAGAGTTTGGGCAGTTCACCGAAGAGGTTGTGCAAAAACTCCTCGGCTGAGATGGGGCGACCCTCGGCGCTCCAGAACGAAGTCGACATCATGTGTTGGATTTCCCGTTCCTTCCCGTCGCGCAGTTTGACTTTAACCCGTTTGCGTTTTCCACCTTCTTCATCGTCTTCTTGCTTCTCACGGGGTTGAGGCACGTAAGGCTCTCTGGGTTCATTCACCACACTGGCTCCTTCCGGTTCCAGGGGATCACCGTCCCATTCCGGGTCGCTAAAGTGGCGGTAGGCATCTACAAAATCATAGATGGTGAAAAAGTCTTTGCCCTCAAAGAGGCGGGTACCCCGACCGACGATTTGTTTAAACTCGATCATGGAGGTCACAGGGCGCAGCAGCACGATGTTGCGGATGTTGCGCGCATCCACCCCGGTCGACAACTTTTGGGAAGTGGTCAAAATGGTGGGGATGGTTTTTTCATTGTCCTGAAAATCCCGCAGGAACTGCTCGCCGATCTCGCCGTCGTTGGCAGTGACACGCACGCAGTAGTTGGGGTCTCTATTGGCTTTATACTGGTTGACCAAATCCCGGATTAAGGCGGCATGGCCCTGGGTGGCACAAAACATGATGGCTTTTTCTTTTTTGTTGGCCTCTTCCAAATAGACCTTTACCCGCTTGGCTTCCCTTTCCACAATTTCAATGCTGCGATTGAAGTCGGGTTCGGCGTACAAACGGCCTTCTTCAATTTCACCCTCAATGACTTGGTCATCGCTGGTGTAACGGTAATCGTCCAGGGTGGTTTTGATGCGTTTGACCTTGAAGGGGGTCAAAAAGCCGTCGTTGATGCCTTCCTTGAGGGAGTAAACAAAAACGGGTTCGCCAAAATATTTGTAGGTGTCTACGTTGTCTTTGCGTTTGGGGGTGGCGGTGAGGCCCAGCTGTACGGCGGGCGAAAAATACTCCAAAATGGCCCGCCAGTTGCCTTCGTCGTTGGCCCCGCCACGGTGGCACTCGTCGATGATGATAAAATCAAAATAGTCGGGCGGGTATTCGCCAAAGTAGGGTGCAGGTTGGCCTTCTTTGTCGCTGCCCGACATGAAGGTTTGAAAGATGGTAAAAAAGATGCTGCCATTGGTAGGTACCCGGCCACCCTTCTTGATTTCGCTGGGTTTGATGCGCACCAGGGCGTCTTCGGGAAAAGCCGAAAAGGAATTGTAAGCCTGATCGGCCAGGATGTTGCGGTCGGCCAAAAACAGGATGCGCGGACGGCGGCTCACTGCGGCGCTGCCTCCGAGCTGTTGGGAGAGGTTCCAACGGGTTTGGAACAGCTTCCAGGCGATTTGAAAGGCGATGGCGGTTTTTCCGGTGCCCGTAGCCAGGGTCAGGAGGATGCGGTTGCGCTGTTGAGTGACGGCTTCCAGGGTGTTTTTGACGGCGAGCTCCTGGTAATAGCGCAGTTGCCAGCTGCCACTTTTGTCTTCAAAGGGAACGGCGGCGAATTTTTCGCGCCAGGCTTCCGTCTCAGCTTCGCCGGGATTGCCTGCCTGGGGGTAAGTTTTGAGCCAAAGCTGCTCGGGGCTGAGGTACTGGTCTACCAAACCTTCCACGCCCGTTTTCATACAAATGCTGTAAATCGCCTTGCCGTTGGTGCTGTAGGTGGTTTCTACATTGAGTTTTTCAGCGTATTGTTTGGCCTGGGCCACACCCTCACCTACTTCCAGCTCGGCGCTTTTGGCTTCGATGACGGCCAGTTTGATGCCTTTGTACACCAGCACGTAATCGGCACTGAGCTTTTTGGCCCGCACACCACCCGTTTGGATTTTGCCCGCAGTGATGTGGTACTCCCGCAGGATGCGAGAGCCTTCCACTACACCCCAGCCGCAGGCCTTGAGGGCGGGGTCGATGAGTTCGGCGCGGGTTTCGGCTTCGTTCATTTTGTCATTTTTTGCTTCCTTATCATATAACCATCACATTAAAAAGCATTGAAAATCAAAAGTTTGAAAACTAGATAGCGTACTCAATCACATAACCGTCACATAAGATTTTATGCCCAAAAAGGGATATAGCTTGCATATTTCCTGGATTTACTTTCCGGGGCATCTTCCTTAATGACCCGGTCTTCTAAAGCATCTCGTATTATTCTTGAAGCAATAGAATAGTTGTGGTCTTCTATTTTAAATCTTTCCCTTAAAGATTGGTTGGTCATCTTTTCATTTGAGACATATTTTAAGCAAGCATGCTGGTAGCAGGCTCGAATTTTTTCTTTTTTGTCCAGTTCGTTAAGCGTTTTGTAACTATAGATGGTAACCCGGGTTCGATTTTCTGCCACAATCACATTAATTGGAGGTAGCTGATACAATTCATTGTAAAAAATCACCTTGTCTAAACCACTTCCCTTTTCTTCGCAAAATCCCATCCTTCGCATCAAATCAGCAAGTTTTTCATTTCGTGACAAGTAAGCGTCTATAAATCTTTCGGGCGTTACCAATGGCGTTCCGGCATTGGATATTTCAATTCTATCCGTATAAATTTCCACCATAGGAAACCCTTTTTCAGTGAGATCTTGATGGATTAAAGCATTGGCAACCAATTCTCTAATGGCTATTTCAGGATACATCCTGGTTTCTTTCCTCAAAGCTTTTCCAATTTCTTCATTGGCGGGCAGTTGGCTGCTAATCCAATCTACCAATCCCTCAAAGCCCAAAGCATAACCCTTGGTGCCCATTTGTTCTCTTTCCGTTGCAACTTTGTTTTTTCCTTTATAAACAATTACCCTTACGGATTTTCGCTCTACGCTTTCAAAGTCTTTTAAGTTTTTTGAAAACAATAAAGCACCTAGTTTTGTAATGGCATAACTTTTGTTCTTGGTAGCCAAACCTTCCTCGATAAACTTATCAATTACTCCCTGCTGGGTGGAAGGATAAGGCAGTTTCATTAAATCAAAATAGGTCTCTGTACTCAAATATTTGGTTATATCTGCTGCGCTTAAATTGTCTTTTGCAATTTCTTTTTCAAACGGAACAACTTCTTTCTTCCAGATTTTGGCTTGTTTTTCAGGAAACTCATTCAACTTCCGGGTAATTGTATTTACCCTGATATACGCCTGGTGAAAAAACCCCACAGGTTGATTTTTTGTAGCAGGAATGACGTAGATAGAGATATGCCGGGTAGCGTCATAGTCAAATTCGTAAACAGTAAAATCTATCCGTGGATTTAAACGCGTGGCTAACCAATGTTCCAAATCTTCGTTTCCTTTGGTATGCGATTTGGCTTTGAAACTGGTGCCTTTAATATTGTGGGTTTTGTCTTCTACGCCAAAAACCAAATAGCCAAAGGCTTGGTTGTGTATGCAAGCTCCATTGGATAATGCGGATATTCTTTCTCCAATTTCTTCAGGTGAATGAAAATTCAATTTGAATTCTACCCATTCACTTTCATTCGGTTGTTTGACCAATTCATTCAGCAGTTCTATTAATTGTTGTTCGTTCATACGGCCAATATTTCAGCGGTTTTTAATTCCCCACTAAAGGCTTTCTGCAAAATGACTTTTTTCAACTCCTCCAGGTCATTGATCTTTTGCTGGTAGATGGCTTCGAGCTTTTTGGTTTGGGCGGAAAGGGCGTCGAGTTTTTGGACGATGGATTGTTGTTCTTTTACAGATGGAAAAGGAAATTTTTGATTTTCAAAGGTCCCTAGGTTTATGTTATCCCTGGCTGTTCCTTTTCCTTTTTCCTTCAAATACGTTTTAAATGTTTGCAACAGATAATCAACGTACTCATTATTTGCCTTTTTAGGATCGACGACAATCCCAATAACGCTGTCTGGAAAACAAGCATCAAAGTTTAAAATTGCTGTTTCAGCTACATTTGCCCCTACAATTGCAATGCAAATAGTTCCCTTAGGCCATAATTTGCTTTGAGCCAATCCCTTATCATTATAGGTTTGTGTGTATTCAGTAATCCAATGGTTGGCATTACTAATATCACCAGTTTGAATTAAAGGGTATCTCCCTCCAAGTAAGGATACATCTCCTCTTGGACGGTGTTTGGATTTACCTCTTGCAAATTCTATTGAAATCTCGCTCAAAGTCTTCTCTTCCCAACCATCCCCCCGCTGCTCAAACACCCCTTGCAAATAACTTTCAAAAAGCTCCTTTGCATTTTTGAGGTTTTGTTTGGCATTGGCTTTTGCCTTGGCGATGGCGGCGAAGGCTTCGTCGAGGATGGCGACGATGCGTTGTTGTTCGGGGAGAGGGGGAATGGGGACAACACGAGCTTCAATTGAACCTTTACTTACGTGCATCATAGTTGTTCCTGTACCCTGGTCAGATTTGATTTTATCGGTATCCCAGTCTAAAAGTAGATATAAAAACTCCTTTGTAATTAACTTACTGTCAGGGATTATCTTCCAAATATGATAATGATAAATTACTTTTTCTCCTGTCCAAATTCTTGGCCCAAAAGAAGCTGACCAAGCATAAAGCAAATCGCCATTATCACAATATTTATCTCCAGGCAATTCCAAATCAGAGTAATACCAATGATTATTTGTGAAAAAATTACCTACACGTAGCACTAAATATTTCCCATTATCCAATAACTCCTCCTTATTGTAGGCTCTACCATTAATAAAGTTACAAACATGATCCAATCGCTTCATTTCCCATCCCTCTCTCATATCATTTCCATTATCGCGTTCAAAATATCCGCACTCTCCTCATCCAGTGCCCGCATCTCTGCCAAAATTTCCTCCGGCTGCCGCAGGGTGCTTTCTTCTTTTTTATTCGGGTTTTTGGCACTCAAGTCAAAGGTGTTTTGGTCGATGTCCTTTATGCTAAGGTTCCAGGAGTTTTCCGTTTCCGGGCCTTCCGCTTGGGCTGTCCTTACTTTTTGCAGCGCCACAAACTCCGCCAAATCCTTTTCATTTAAGGCGTTGGTTTTGCCCAGGTTGCGCTCCAGGTTCAGTTGGTAGAACCAGACCTTTTGAGTCGGGGCACCTTTTTCAAAAAACAAAACCACGGTTTTTACCCCCGCTCCGGTGAAGGTTCCACCGGGGAGGTCGAGCACGGTGTGCAGGTTGCAGCTTTCCAGGAGCAGTTTGCGCAAGCTGATGGAGGCATTGTCGGTATTGCTCAAAAAGGTGTTTTTGATCACCACTCCGGCTTTGCCGCCCGCTTTGAGGATTTTGATGAAATGCTGCAAAAAGAGGCTGGCGGTTTCACCCGTTTTGATGGGGAAGTTTTGTTGCACTTCGGCGCGTTCCTTGCCACCAAAGGGGGGATTGGCCAGGATGATGTCGTAACGGTCTTTTTCCTGGATGTCGCTCAGGTTTTCGGCCAGGGTGTTGGTGTGTACGATATTGGGGGCCTCCACACCGTGCAAAATCATGTTCATGATGCCGATGATGTAGGCCAGGGATTTTTTCTCTTTGCCGTAGAAGGTGCGTTTTTGCAGGGTTTCTACGTCCTTGGTAGATAGATTGGGGCGACCGTCGGCACCACCATTTTTCAGGTATTCAAAGGCCTCCACCAGGAAGCCTGCCGAGCCTACGGCACCGTCGTAAATGGTTTGGCCAATCTGGGGCGCAACCACTTTGACGATGGTTTTGATCAGTGGGCGGGGGGTGTAGTATTCGCCGCCGTTGCGCCCGGCGTTGCCCATGTTTTTGATCTTGTCCTCGTAGAGGTGGCTCATTTCGTGCTTTTCCGCGTGGGTGCGGAAGCGCAGCTCGTCGATGCGGTTGATGACTTCCCGCAGGTTGTAGCCGCTCTGGATGCGGTTTTTGAGCTCGCTAAAAATTTCACCGATTTTGTATTCGATGGTATCGGGGCTTTCAGCCTCGGTTTTGAATTTTTTGAGGTAGGGGAAAAGTTGGATGTTGACAAAGTCGGCCAGGTCATCACCGGTGAGGGCGCGTTGGTGATCCAGCTCGACTTCGCTCGCTGACCCCGCTTTGGCTTTTTTGGGCGCCGCCCAGGTCGTCCATTGAAATTCAGGGCTGATGATGTTTCTGTAGGGTTTGCCCGTGAGTTCCGCAGCCGTAGCTTTGTCTTGCTCCAGGTCGTCGAGGTATTTGAGGAAGAGTATCCAGGAGGTTTGTTCCACGTAGTCGAGTTCGCTGCTGCAACCCGCGTCTTTGTGGAGGATGTCGTCGATGTTTTTGAAGGTTTGTTCGAACATGGAGGAATGCTTGGTTTGGTCCTGGTATTTTGGGTTTTATGCTACCTTATACGTTGGCCGGGTGCAAAAGGTTACGGGAATAAGGTAGATGCTGAAAAGTACGATAAAATTTAGAAAGGGGGAGGGAACGGGGGGATAAGTTTTTTGGAGTGGTGAGTAGTGATTAGATTACCTCAATTGGGATATAATAAAATGAACTAAATTCCATCTATTAAGTTAATCAAAGCATTCACTAACCTTGACTTAATGATGTTATACTCATTGTCAGCAATAATTCCCTTTAATTTTTCATTTTCCACTTGACTTAATTGGCTTGAAAAGAGAGTTAGATCATTGTATTTGCTATGGTACACAGTCAAATTTTTTTTGAGCCAATTCAAAGCTTCAACGATCTTATTTTCACTAATCATTACTTTTACTTCATTTAAATTAGTTTTTTCTTCGTTGTAAAAAGCGTTGAATGTGAAATTAATACTTTCAAAATCTTCACCTGCTAGTATATGGCTATGTATCATGTTGAAGAAAGATATCGGACTATTGACCTTAATCGACTTGAGATTGCTACCATCAATTACTTTATGTTTTTCAAAGTCCGGCGAATTAGTTATGATAAGGCTTGGAAACGATTTTACTTTTAAATTTTGAATACAGCATTGATAATTTTTATTGTCCGAGCTATGAACACACTTTACTTTTGCCATTGATTTTCCATGCAATTCTCTCCAAATCAATAAGTTTTTGATAAAATCAATTTCGCTTTGCTCGAAAGGATTGTTAGCAATATACAACCAATATGACACTGCAACTGGTTCATCAATCCAAATATCCTCTAAGGTTGGGTTGTTAATGTCATCAATCAGCTCTTTTAGAAAATGTTCTAAATAAAAGTCATTGTCCCCGATGAGTCGGAGAAGTGTTTGATACTTTTCATTTTCTTTTACATTTGGCTTCATCTTATTTTTCGATTTTTGATAGCTCCTTGCGAAAAGTTTCTCTTAATCCTTGTAAACACCTAAATCTTTTTACTTTAACGTAACCTAAGGAGTATCCAAAATGCAAAGCAATTTCCTCGTCGCTCTTTCGATCAAAATAAGTCCAATGGATAATTTTCTGGCATACTGGGTCTAATTTCTTAAATATGTTTTCCAACAGTTCTTTTTTTATTTCACTATTTTCCTCATCTAATAAAGAACCCTCTTTATCATCCATTGCTTCCTTTAATGATAAAAAAATTGGATCTAAGATCACTTTCCTTTTTGAGTTTAACCAAAGATTTCTAGAAATAGCCACTATTAAAGTAGTTGGGGAGCATTCTAATTTAAAATTTTGTCTTATCATAAGGTCATTAAATCTAATAATAGAATCTTGAAAGATATCCTTTGCATCCTCATCAGAGCCTCCAACCCGAATAATATAATCAGACACTTTTGGGTATACATTTTTGTAAAGAAAGCGAAAGGCTGATTCAGGATCATCTCTAAAGTTTTCAATAAGTTCTAAATCTGTCATTTTCTATTTATTGATTTGCCAAAAAATGATGGAGCATATACTTTGTATTAGTTTCGTTAACCAAATGAAACTGAACCGCAAAATAGTATTTTTTCCATTAGAAATTAATCGTACCGAAAAAATTCATACTCCTTCGCTACATCCACCCCTTTCGCCAGCAAGTACTTCTTCAAGGTCTCCAACTTCTTCCAGCCCCCAGCTTACAGATAAAGTCCAAAGTAGCTTCTCCCATCGCTAGATTAGTTGCCGCATTCCGCCTGGCCGTATGCATCCATACAAAAGTCCATTTCGGAGCAGTCACCCCATTTTCCGTAGCCGGGGTAGTAATGCCCGCCATACTCGCAATCTGTTTGATTTTGCGGTTCACCTCAGCATTGGTCGTTTTGGGCATTTGGCTTTGTACTTTTCCAAAAGTTCCACCAGGTTCCCCAAATGAATACAAGTACTCATGTAGTCCTTCACTTTTCCTCCCTCACCAACAATTTACACACATCTACCTCCAAAATTGTCGCAATCTGGTACAACACCTCTAAGGGCGGTTGCATATCATTCGTACACCAGCGCGACACAGTAGATCGATCCCGGCCTATCTGTTCCGCCAACCAAAGGGAAGACTTATCCTTTTCAGCAAGGACTGCCTTGATGCGGTTAAATTTTTTCTTCATGGTTTCTTGTTGCTCTCGGCTGTGAAGATAAGGATAAGCCTTGGGAGCAGGGTGAAGAATGAGATAAATGCGTATCTTAGTAATGCTTTAAAAGACGAATCCAATGGCAAAACCAATGACAACCACTGAAGCACTCGATTTATTGCACCAAGGACAAAGCCTAGAAGATGTCGTATTGTTGGATCTTGAAACCCAAGAACTGGGATTTCGAGATGCGTTATTGTTGACCGAGCATGGCTTTGTGGTGCCTGCGGAAAACATCGTTTATCAGGATTCAGACATCCAAGATGACCCTGATTTTGATGACAGCACCTGGAATGGGGAGTATGGTAAATTGAGTGATTTTCTGGCCGCTAATGGATTGGTACCTGAATCTGCTCCAGAGCCTTAAATATTGGAATGCTAGACAGTGGCATTTAGCCCGGTCTTTACAGTTTCAAATTGTACAGGTTCTTCCGCAATCACCTGCTCTACATACTCCAGGTCTTTACCGAAAATCAGCGCAATTTCAGCGAGGGTATGTTGATACTTTTTCTTTGCCAATTTCCGTGTTTTTTAAGAAATATGCAAGCATCAGGACGATTGATTCAGCCCCGCCAGCCTCAAGTTCGATTGATTCTTTTTTTCTGGCAACGGGAGCCCCGCTAGGGGCGCGATATGGGTAGTCAATGGGGTGATATTCAGATTTTCCAAAGTCCCGGAGGGACGAAATATGGGTATTTAGACGGGTGATACCCACATTTCGTCCCTACGGGACTCCGAAAAACATTGGGGGTTCGTTCATTGACTACCCATGTTGCGCCCCTAGCGGGGCTACGGTTCCTACCTAAGTTTACAGGTTGAATTCAAAATTGTGCTTTTGTCTCAGAACCCTTTACCCCTGAAAGGCAGTGTCGATTCGTTCTGTTTTTCGAAACACAAGAGATGTATTTTGGCGTTAGCCAAAATGTTTATTCACCACGACGACACGACGGACACGACGTTTTGCTCCGCACCACACGCCGCTTGCGGCGTGTTCAAATCGCGCGAAGCGCGAAAACGTCGTGATCGTCGTGCCGTCGTGGTGAATAAATCAAGCAGCGAAGCTGCGCT
>JAIYAV010000113.1 GCA_027488855.1 Saprospiraceae bacterium | reverse complement strand
TGATTTACAACAATTGGGAAGCTCCGTTGTCATCTTCTACGATTTTATCCCTTGTCTCAAGTTCAATGTAATGCTTGCAAGTGATGACTTGATACCAAATGGCCAATGAGATGGGTATGGTAATGAAGGCGCTATAGACAAGCGTCTCAAAACGTTTTCCAAATTCCCCATAAACGCTAATCAAGGATAAAAGAAGGTAAGAACTTGCGAACAAAAAATAAGTTCGCCTACGGCTATCTCCACAAATAACCCATATTAATGCACTTCCGTACTGCCAAACACCAAGAAAAAAAAGCATGATAAGTGCAAAAAAACGACCTTCATTATTGGCAATAGCCATCGTTATCAGCAGTAAAGTGTAAATAAAACTGGTTGTACTTTCAATTAAGAGCAAAGCCTTTTTCATGATAGTAGATTTTATTCCTCAAATATAATTCATTATTTTCAATAAATTCTGAAAGTTTAATAATTTTAACTAAATTTTATAAAAAAAGCCCAAAGTAGCGGAAGCTTCCTTGGGCTTTTTTGTTGCTAGGCGATACTCTTAACCAGCCATCATAAAATACATCAGTACCAAAAAGGCAACAACTACTGTGGTAATGATGACGATGGTTTTGGTGGAAATACCCTGCTGCGAATGCATCGTTCGCGCTCCCGAGCCTTTGGCATCGTGTACACTGTGCATGCCCGGTTTGCGGGGAGATTTATGTGGTTTCATACGTCTGATGTTTTATTTACAAAAAATGGTTATTCTCTCGGTTTTGATCGTGTTGCTCCATTTGCCAGAACGATCCCGAATTCGGATGAAATAAGAGAGAGAATCTGTGGGGAATGTGGTACTGGGGATACAGGTCAGACGGGTGTTGGGGAAGGTACAACAAAAATATTTGGTATCCGGGCTATTGGTTAGTTTAATCGAAATTTCGCCCTGAATGCCATCCCCGGAACCCAACTGGGGAATTTGACTCACTTTGAAAAAGTGCTCAAAGTTATCCCTACTGTCAGTCAGGGAAATGTTGGTGCTGTCTTTGCTGCCCAAATCACCGTCGCCATCGGTGAATGCGAAGCGGATTTCGATGGTATCGAGAGGGATTCCACCGCCACGGCTTTGAACAATAGACGTATGGCTCACTCCAAGGTATTTGATCACGGGTTCAGCCGGAAATTCTGGCGGATTGGAGCAAGTGCTGGCCAGCAGCAAAATCAAAAGGCAAAAAAGGAAATATCCAGACTTTTTCATCATAATTACTAATTTTGACCGGATTCGAGCCGCCATCGGCAGCGTGTTTAAAATGGGGCAAACTCAAATCCCGCCTCAATTTGATCAAAAAATAAGACTTTTTATTGAAACAAGAAATGATATTTCAGTCGGCTAGGAGTCATCTGTACGATCTCATTCAAAATGTGCAGCCTGATGAGTTCGAAGCGCTTGCACTTCAAGTGTTTCGCTTCCAGGCAAGGTTCAATCCCTTGTACGCACAATTTTTGAATTTGTTGCACATCAAGCCCTCTAGTGTTCAACGTTTGGAAGCCATTCCTTGTTTACCGATTCAGTTGTTTAAACAATACGAAATAAAAACCGGAGAATGGCCAAACGAGGCGATTTTTTCCAGCAGTGGCACTACGGGGGCACAAACGAGCCGCCACGCAGTGCGCAGTTTGCAGGATTACACCCACAATACCTTACGCGGCTTCGAGGAATTTTACGGGCCTTTGTCCGACTATTGTTTTGTGGCCCTGTTACCTGCTTATTTAGAACGAGAAGGTTCCTCTTTGGTTTATATGGCCGAGCAATTTGTACAATGGTCGAAATACCGCCAGAGTGGATTTTACCTGTATGATCATGCGGCGCTGCGCAAAACCTTGGCTGAATGTGCCGCTAAAAAAATCCCGACGGTATTGATTGGGGTTAGTTTTGCGCTCTGGGATTTGGCGGAGGAGGGTGATTTGAACTTCCCTGAGTTGATTGTGATGGAAACAGGCGGCATGAAGGGGCGGCGGCGTGAATTGACCCGGGTGGAATTGCACGAGATTCTGACTCAGGGCCTGGGGGTTCCAGCCGTACATTCAGAATACGGCATGACGGAATTGTTGTCCCAAGCCTATTCAAAAGGAGAAGGTTTGTTTCAGCCCAGTCCAACCCTCCGCGTTTGGACTCGTGAACCCAACGACCCCTTGACCGCAACGCCCCCAGGCCGCACCGGAGTCATCAACGTGATCGACCTGGCGAACTTGGACACCATAGCCTTCATCGCCACCGAAGACTTAGGCAAAGTGCACGCTGACGGCTCCTTCGAAGTGCTGGGCCGCCTAGATGCCGGAGACATCCGTGGCTGCAACCTCCTAGTTGAAATGTAGAAAAGTCTATAAAAATAGAAGGGTATCGCCCTTTTTTTCAAGAGCATAGCCAACCCACGGATTTATCCGTGGGAGGCCACCCCACCGCACCACCCCATGGCTTTAGCCGTGGGATAAAACCCCATGGCTAAAGCCGTGGGACACATGGATCGATGGGAAAAGAACCAAACACATGAAAACAGGCATCATCCAACAAACCTGCTCCCCCAACCAAAGCGAAAACATCGCCAAAAGCCTCGCTGCCATCAAAGTCTGCGCCGAGCAAGGCGCAGAACTGGTTGTACTCCAGGAACTCCATTGCGGCATCTACTTTTGCCAGGCGGAATCAGCCGACATGTTTGATCTGGCCGAGCCCATTCCCGGTCCAGCCTACCATACCTTTGCCCAGGCGGCCAAAGAAAACAAAGTGGTATTGGTGACCTCTCTCTTTGAAAAGCGGGCACCCGGCATCTACCACAACACGGCAGTGGTATTCGAAAAAGATGGCACCGAAGCTGGGCGCTACCGGAAAATGCACATCCCTGATGATCCGGCCTATTACGAAAAATTCTACTTCACCCCTGGAGACTTGGGCTTCAATCCCATTTCTACGTCGGTAGGCAAACTGGGCGTCCTGGTCTGCTGGGATCAATGGTACCCCGAAGCTGCTCGCCTGATGGCCATGCGTGGCGCAGAAGTGCTGATTTACCCCACCGCAATTGGTTGGGCAGATGCCGACCCCAAGGAGGAACAAGGCCGCCAATTCGGTGCCTGGCAAACCATTCAAAGGGGGCATGCCGTGGCCAACGGGCTTCCAGTCATTTCCGTCAACCGCACGGGCTGGGAGGAGGATTTCTCTGGCGTAACGGGCGGGATTCGTTTTTGGGGGCAAAGCTTCATCGCGGGTGCGCAAGGGGAAATTCTGTACAGTGCCCCCATCGATCAGGAGGTGACCCAGGTGATCGAGATTGACAAACAACGCACTGAAGCGGTGCGTCGGATGTGGCCGTTTTTCCGCGATCGGCGCATTGATGCATATGATGGGTTGACCAAACGGTATTTGGATTGATCGGGGTTTGTAGGGGCGACCCTTGCGGTCGCCCACGTCTGACCACGGTCGCCCGCATACATACAGGCGACCGCATACACATGGGCGACCGCAAGGGTCGCCCCTACCGGTTGCCGGAATTCGCCGCAATCATCCCATCCATTTCATTCCGTTCATCCACAATTGCGTAGCGTTTCACCCCACATATTTCCATTTCATCCAACAGGTCCACCATGTTGCGGTATTTGGATTTGGGGAAAAATTTGAGGGACACAAACAATTCATCCTGGTGGCCCCACTGGGCTTTTACCTCTTTTTGGCGCTGGATGATGCGTTCGCGCAATTCTTGTCTTGAAAAGGTCAGTGAATCAACTTTTAAGCCCGTTTCATCATCTGCGCCCGTATAGCAATACACCTTATCTCCTTTGCCTGCCACCAAAGTGAAGGTTTTGCTTACTCTAATATCATCTTGACAGCCGTGGTGTTCCGGCACCGGCTTATTCACCTCCATCACCTTCGGCTTTTGGAAAGCCGAAGCCAGCATAAAAAAGGTGATCAACAAAAAGCCCAGATCAACCATTGCCGTCAAATCTACCCGGGTAGATGATTTAGGGGCACGCCGAGGCCCTTTGGAGCTACGCTCCTGAGTATTCATTTCTGCCATGTTCGTTTAATTTATTTTGAGTAAAAAAAAGGTCAGGGCGCAACTGCCCCATGACCGACGATTGAGAGTTGCTTTAAAAATTGTACTTATACAGTGTAGATTCACAAAAAATCATTTTTGGTGTGTGCCGAAAAAAAACCAAAGCTATTTTAGGATGTTGTAGATTTGTATGTTCAAAACGTAAGCAAGCATGAGTGTGAAAGCCAAAGCAGATACAGTGGACAAAATTGAAAAAGTGGAGCAAACCTTTCAATTCAAACAATTCACGATTCATCAAGATCGATGTTCCATGAAAGTGGGCACCGATGGGGTGCTATTGGGTGCCTGGGCGGATGGAGATGGTGCTTCACGCATACTGGACATTGGAACGGGCTCCGGGCTGATTGCCATCATGTTGGGACAACGCAACCCGACGGCGCAAATCCACGCGGTAGAAATTGATGACCAGGCTTATGCGCAAGCTGTCGAGAACATGCAAAATGCCCCCTGGGCAGATCGTTTGACGGTATATCACCAATCCATTCAGGCGTTTGCCGAAACGCCCCAACAAGAATACGACCTGATTGTGAGCAACCCACCTTTTTTCAGTGGAGGGACTTTTTCTTTCAATCAGGACCGCAATAGTGTACGCCATACTGTCAAATTGCCCCACGGTGACATGTTGCGCGCTGTACAAAAACTACTCGCCAAAACCGGAAAGTTCTGTGTGATTTTACCCTTTGTCGAAGGCCTGCGTTTTCAGGAACTGGCCGCGAGTTACCATTTTTATTGTACCCGGGTCACTGAGGTATTGACCATTGCCAATAAACCCGTAGAACGATTGTTGATGCAGTTTGAATTGGAAAGCCGTACTCCGCAGCGGGATCAATTGATTGTTCGGCAAGAAGGGCCAGTGGAGTGGACAGAAGCATATCAAAATTTAACCAGAGCTTTTTATCTGAAGATGTAATCAAGGCTTTAGCAGCTCAGTCAAGTGTGTTTGGCCACTAAGGCAGGAAGACACGCTGGAAGGTGGATTTGGATAGGTGCCTACTTGCCTTAGTAGCCAGTTTTGAAAGATCGGTTTGCCGTGGCGTGAATGGGCAGCGCTACTGCTGTTCGGCCAGGATTGCCCGAGCCGCCTCCAAAATAGCATCATCATCTAAATGAACAACTCCTCCTCCGGGACCCGGTTCGATGTGTACACCTATCGTCTCACCGTCATCCAGTTTGGATGCTCCAAAGTAATTCCGTACCGTATCTTCGGCAATGTTCAGCTTTTTGGCAATGCGCGTAATGCTGCCAGTAGGGAGCTTGTGCTTAATGTCCCTCAGATCATTGAATGTGATGTTCATAGACAGTAATTTTAGTGAAAAAAGGAGAACTACTTGTTTACCTGAAATGTAGTGAAAATTTTATAATCTTCCAATAATTAGGTTTTTAATTTTGTTAAAAAAAGATTTTGAAAAAGAAATGTCTAATTTTTGAGGATAAAATAAAATTGGGCAATGAAAATTGTCAGTGGAGTAGGGTGATTTTTGTTTGTTTGAAATCTTTCTCCTTTAATCACTCGTGCATAACTTCCCCCTTTACCAACAGCGAATGTGGAAAACTCGCGTACTTATCAAGATCGTGATGAGTGTATATCATGTATCTTTACAGGCTTGTTCTTGTTGAAAAGGTCGATTTACGTTGCTTCAACCTTCCTCAACGCTTCAACTAACCCATTTTTATGCGGCTCAAAAGTCTAGAAATTAAAGGTTTTAAAAGTTTTGCCAACCCCACCGTCATCAACTTCGCTGCGGATGTCATCGGCATTGTGGGTCCTAATGGCTCGGGCAAGTCCAATGTGGTGGACGCCATCCGTTGGGTGTTGGGGGAGCAAAGCAGCCGGGAATTGCGTTTGGACCAAATGTCCAGCGTAATTTTTAACGGCACCAAAAAGCGCAAACCTGCCGGGATTGCCCAGGTTTCCTTGACTTTTGAGAACACCAAAAACCTGTTACCCACCGAATACAATACGGTCACCATCACCCGCATGCTCTACCGCAGCGGGGAAAGTGAATACCGCCTCAATGGGGTTACCTGCCGCCTGAAGGACATCACGGGTTTGTTCCTGGATACGGGCATCGGTTCCAACTCTTACGCGATCATCGCCCTGGGCATGGTGGACGACATCCTGGAAGACAAGGAGGACTCCCGCCGCAAAATGTTCGAACAAGCCGCTGGGGTGTCCAAGTACAAGCTGCGCAAAAAAGAAACCCTCAGCAAACTCAAGAGCACCAGCGAAGACCTGGAACGCATTGAAGACCTCCTGGCCGAAATTGAAAGCAACCTCAAATCGCTCGAAAAGCAGGCCAAACGCACCCAAAAATACTTCGAACTCAAGGAAGAATACAAGCAGCTCAGCGTGGCCCTGGCCCTGATCAAGGTTGGCTCGCTCAAGGAAAAACACAAAACGCTACAAAGCCAGATCGATCTGGAGCAGGACAACTACCGCCAGATCGACGTAGAAAGCCGCAACCTGGAGGCCAACCTGGAAAAAGAACGCCTCACCCACCTCGACAAAGAAAAAGCCCTTTCCGAGCGCCAGCGCGACCTCAATAGTCTGGTTGGGCGCATTCGTGGCATGGAAAACGACCGCCGCATGTTGGAGCAAAAGCAACAGTTTGTGCAGCAAAATCGCCAAAAACTGGAGCAAGACATCCAACAAGCCCAGGGCCGCATCGTGCAACTGGAGGACGACATCGAGCACTACCGCTCTGAACTGAATGTGGAAAAACGGGTGGAAGCTCGGCTGGAACAAGAGCTCGAAAGCGCTGAACAACAACTCGATAAAATCCGTGGCGGCCACGGTGCCATGAAAGCCGACCTGGATGTAGTGGTCCAGGCGCAACAAAAACTGGAGCGCGCCATCAACGAACTGGAAAAACAGAAGGCCATCAGCCTCAACCAGATCGACAACCACCACAACGACCTCAACCGCAACGACGCCGAAATCCGCCAACGCCAAGAATCGGTCAGCGGCTTGCGCAACAAAGTGCAGGAACTAGAAACCCAGGAGCGCGTCCAACAAGATGCCGTAACCCTCCTGGAGGAAGCCGAGGAAAAACGCCAGCAAGACCTGCAAAAAGGGGAAGCCGAACTGAGCGAAATCACCCAAAAAATCGCTCGCGTCCGTCGTGACCTCGACGCCAAGCGCAACGAATACAAACTGACCAAAAGTATGGTGGAGAACCTCGAAGGTTTCCCTGAATCGATTCAATACCTGGTCAAAAGTAAGGATTGGGACAAGGGTGCGCCCCTGCTTTCCGACCTGATTTACGTGAGTGAAGAATACCGTGTAGCCATCGAAAACTACCTGGAGCCTTATCTCAATTACTTTGTGGTCAACAACCTGGAGGAAGCCTACTTCGCCATCGAACTGCTGGGCAAAACCCAAAAAGGCAAGGCCAATTTCTTCGTTTTGGACGCCTTCCGCGACTACCAAATGCCAATGACCCTTTTGCCCGAAACCAAAATGGCCATCGAACTGGTACAAACTGATCCAGTTTACCGCAATCTGGTTGCTTACTTGTTGGAGAATGTGCTGCTGACCGAAAAAGAAGACATCAGCGGGGCTTTACCCGATCAGGATGTGGTGGTACTTTCTCGAAGTGGCCGCATCATCAAGCGCCGCTTCAGTGTATCGGGTGGTTCAATTGGTTTGTTTGAGGGTAAAAAAATTGGGCGGAAGAAAAACCTCGAAGTACTAGAGGAAGCCATTAAAAAAGCTGAACAGGAGGAAAACCGCCTGTCGACTTCCTCCTTCAACCTCAAGGAACGCGTCGATGCCCTCAAAGCCAAACGCCCCGACCTGGAAATGCAGCAACAGCGCAGTATTTTGAACAAACTGGCGCAAGAAAAAGTATCGCTGGCCACCAGTTTGTCCAACTTTGAATCCCTGATTCAGGAGGTAAGCAATCGCCGGGAACTGACCGAAAAACGGATTCAGGAATTGCAAGTAACAGTAGGGGAGACTGAGGCGCAATTGACCTTGCGCTATGCTGAACTGGACGCGGTGAAGGAAAAAATCTCCCAAACCGATGGCAGTTTCCGCCAAATGGCCGACCAATTGAGCCAAGCCTCGGCGGCTTTCAACGACAAGAACATCCAGTTCATTCGCCAGCAAAACAAGGTCAATACTTTCCAGCAGGAACTGACTTTCCGCGAAAAACAAATCACGGATACCAAAAACGCCCTGCAACAAAACCAGCAAGGCATCCTTACCGCCGAGCGGGATACTACCGTGGTGGCCGATGAGTTGGTTCGCTTGGCCAGTAACTTGCAAGCAGCGTATGCCGAGCGTGGCACACACGAATCCTCACTTACCGAGGCCGAACAGGTGTACTTCAAGGCCCGCACGGGCATGGTGGAAATGGAAGACCGCCTGCGCAAACTGAGCCGCCAGCAAACCGACCTGCAGGTATTGATCAACACTTTGAAGGACAAGTTCAACGACGTCAAGTTTGAAATCAGCTCCATCTCCCAGCGCCTGCGCATCGAGTTTGAAATCGGCATCAACGACATCCTGAACGAAGAACCTTCGATCAAACGCCCCGAAGCCGAGCTGCAAGACGAAGTAGACAAACTAAAAAAACGCCTCGACAACTACGGGGAAATCAACCCCATGGCGGTCGAAGCCTATACCGAAATCAAAGAGCGCTACGACAACATCGCCCAACAACGCGACGACATCGTGGCGGCCAAAAAATCGCTGGAACAAACCATTCTCGAAATTGAGGAGACTGCCACCCGGCAGTTTCTGGAAGCCTTCGAAAAAGCCCGCCTGTACTTCATCGACGTATTCCGCAGCCTCTTCACCGAAGACGACAACTGCGACCTGATCCTGCTCGATCCAGATAACCCGCTGGATTCCCGGATCGAAATTGTGGCCAAACCCAAAGGCAAACGCCCCCAAACGATCAGCCAATTGTCGGGTGGGGAAAAGACCCTGACGGCCACCGCGCTGCTCTTTGCCCTCTACTTACTCAAACCCGCGCCCTTCTGTATCTTCGACGAGGTGGACGCGCCCCTGGACGATGGCAACATCACCAAATTCAACCGCATCATCAAGAAATTCTCCAAAGACTCACAGTTCATCATCGTAACCCACAACAAGCTGACCATGGCCGCAGTGGATACGATTTACGGGGTGTACATGGCGGAGCAAGGGGTATCGGGCGTGATGCCAGTGGATTTTAGGGATTATGAGAATGTGGGGGGGCAGTTTGAAGTGGCGGTGGGGTAACTATAATTTACCTTAATCTTTATGAAATTACTAGACCTGTTTAGTTTATTCTTGCTGTGTTCATTATGCTTTTCTGGGCATGCGCAGTCTACAGTTTCGGAAGAGGAACGTGTTAAACTTAGGACACTAAGTGCATACAGAGGCTATATCGAGTACGACAGATTTATAGTAGATACGTTTAGCTGGGAAAAATATCGGCTGGTGGATATGCGAGATACCCTAGGTACAGATTTTGATGCGCTTAGATTTTATAGATATGATAAAATCAATCCCCTGCCTTCTGATTCAGTTTTGATAAAAACCAAAGCCTTAGTAGCGCGTTCAGACAGGGCAAGCGATAGTTTGCTTTTCGCGATGATTAGGAAGATGAAAAACCTTAAAGTATTGATTTTAGAGTATAACGATTACCCAAATATTGCTGAGTCTATTTTTGAATTAAAGCAGCTGAGAATATTGTCATTGGCAAACAACAGCATAAGCGTGATTCCTCAGAGAATAGCTGAGTTAGAAAACCTTCAGGTCTTAAATCTGCAATTCAATGAATTACAAGGTGATTGGGCTGTTCTAGGAATTTTATCTAACCTTAAGGCATTAAAACTGAATGGCAATAAACTTGAAACGTTCCCGCCGTCAATTACTAAGCTAAAAGGGCTGGAAGTGTTGAATTTGGATTTCAATGAAATTGTATCCATTCCTGATCAGATTGACGATCTGGAACTTCTAAAAGAATTAAATCTCGATGCGAATGAATTAACGGAAATCCCCGTCAGTCTATTCAATTTAAGCGAATTAAGGTCACTCAATTTAGGTCGAAATAATCTTACAGTACTTCCTGCAAATATGGATAAGGCCACCAGTTTGAGACATCTGAGTATTTCTGACAACAGGATCAATATTCTTCCCCCAAGCATCGGCTCGATCACTCATTTGAAGATCCTTGAAGCAAGTGGTAACCTGCTTGAAACGGTTCCAGAAACCATAACCAAGCTTCTAGAGTTGGAAAGCCTCAGTTTAAGTGCCAATCAAATCAAAGTATTGCCAATTTACCTGAACCGCTTGAAAAATCTTCGGGTACTCTACCTCAGTGCAAATAAGATTACCAACACGGGTACTGCACTCGATGGCTTATCCAAACTAGTGGAATTGTACATTGGTAACAACCCAAATCTTATTGTTTCCAGTAAAACGAGCACCTGGACTTCCTTGGAAAAACTTGATTTAAGCAACTGCAATCTTAGACAAGTGCCATCGGGCATTTATGCGATAAAAAAACTTTGGAAACTTAACCTGAGTAAAAACAAGGGGCTGATTCTTTCTTCAATTTTAAAAGAGCTAGTGAACCTTCAAGAATTAGAACTTTCTGCTAATGATATGAAGACGTTCCCTGTATTTTTGTGCTTTATGCCTGCCCTGAAACTTATTAATCTTCAAAACAACCAGATTACCTACTTGCCCAAAGAATATCCTAATCGGAAAGGCCCTGAATTGGATATTCGAGGCAATCCCATTTCGGAGCAACCCGATGAACTATTGAAGCTTTCAACCTGGGCTCAATATTTGTGTAAAACCCCCGAATTGTATTTTGCTCAAAGACGCTATAAAAAAGCCCTAGAGATGGCAGCTTTTAGCATAAGCAAAGAAAATATCCATTATCAATCTAAAGATGATTGCGTTGATCCCAAAAACCACATCCGATATGCTATGTATGCCCAAGATGCTCGACAAACGATTGACTTAGCAACACGCTTTTTGAATTGGCATAGTACAGAAACCTATATGAATGCCCGCCTGATCATCGGATACATCCTCAACAAACAATTCCCCGAAGCGCAAAAACTCATCCAGGAATGGAAGGGAAAAAAATTCAGCAATGGGAAAGACGCACATGCCTACATCATGAACGAGATTCTACTGATGGAACAAAATGGGATTCAGCATGTGGATTTTGGGAGGGCCAAGCTATTGCTGAAATGAGGTTTCAATACAAATCATCAACCCGCATCTTCAAATACTTATTCACCACATAAAACGTCGACAACGCATATATCAGCACTCCCAAAAACACGATCCCAAAAATCACCAGCAACAACAAACGCACATCCTGAAACAAGTACACCTCAGGAAAGCTGTGATTGATCCAGTACAACAGCCCTACTAAAGCAAAAATCGCAATCAAGCTACTCAGCATCCCGTGCAAAATCGCCCGCAGCAAATAAGGCCGACTGATGAAACCCCAGGAAGCACCCACCAATTCCATGTTTTTGATCAAAAAACGATTGGAGTATAGCGCCAAACGAATGGTATTGTGGATCAACGTTGCACTCACCAGAATAAAAAATAGCCCAAAGCCAAGGGCGAAATAGCCCGCTTTTTTCAAATTGTTGGCAATGTTGTCGATCAGGCTTTCCTGGTAGTACACGTCGTTGATGGCGTTTAGGCCTTTGATTTCTTCGCGGATTTGTTTGAGTTTTTGCGGATCGAGGTATTCGGCTTTCAGGTTGAAGAAGACTACATCGAGAAAGGGGTTGGGCAGGTCGAGTTTGAGGAAGCTCTCCCCAAATTCGTCGCGCATCATTTCTGCCGCTTTTTCTTTTGACACCGTTTGGATGGTGCCCGGACGCACGAATTCCGCGTTGTTGAGGTAACTTTCCAGGTTTACCATGTCAATGATGGCAGCAGTTTCATCCAATTCTACGATAAGGTTGACTCGTTCCTTGTACAAACGCACAAACTGCTGGGCGTGCAACAAAATGACGCCGAAAAAGCCTAGTACAAAGAGCACCAAGGCCACGCTGATCAGGGAGTAGAGGTAGTTGGGGCGAGTGCGGCGAGTGGCGATGTTCGACATGAAAAGTTGAATGGTTTAGGGTTGAAGGGTTGGAAAGAAGTTGAAGAGTTGAGAAGTTGAAAAGTTAGCTTCCGCAGTGACTTTGACAATGACTCAGTCTAAGTCACTGCGGAAGCTAACTCTTCAACTCTTCAACCTTTCAACTATTCTTTCTCCATCTGTCGCATCAACGTTTCCGTATCGCTTAGAAGGCGGCGCAGGTCAATTTTGAGTTCTTTTTCATCGGCAACGAGGGTGGTACTCAAAGGGCGTTTGCTACCAGCTTGACGGTCCTTTTCGGCGTCGATTTCGGCCATTCGTTGCTCCAAATCCAGGCGTTCTTGTTCCAGCTCGGACAAACGTTGCAGGGATTCCCGGTCGTTGGAGGAGCGGGCACGGCTGCGCAGGTCGTCATACACATTGCCGATTTTATCAATAGCCGTATCGTATTTGCCGTCGTCCAGCTTTGCTTTTTCGGATTTGAGTAAAGACCAGGAGGCTTTACCCAGTTCGCCCACCTTGTGGAATATCTCTTTTGACTGAGCTTTTTCTTGCGGATCACCAAAGAAATAATTGTAGACCAGGATGGCTACAACGAGGATTAAACCCAATTTGATGAGTTGTCTCATGTCTGCTGATGTTTTGTTCCAACAAAGATAAGCAAAATAGCCAAAATTGGGTATTTCAACTTTCCATACTCGCCATCACGCGCCGCAGCTGGCGATCACTTTGCAAACCAATGTGTTGGACAATTTGGTGCCGGGATAAATCCGGCTTTTTCTTCAACTCCTTCAAAAATCCTTCTCCTCATCATACCCCACCAAAAAAGTTATAATTTCTACCTCGCGCAAGACCTCTTTCCCTTCAGTCACCACAGCCGGATACTGCAAATGATTTGGCGCAAAAACCAGGTAAACCGCCTGGTTTAACCCCAAACTATTGGCATAATAAGCCAATTGCTCTTTACCTTTTAAAAACTTGTTGGGGGAATAATACTTTTTCGTTTCAATCAAAAACTCCTGATTCCGTATATTCAGGATCAAATCACTTTTTCCCAATCCAGTATCCGCTTCGCGGTAACTTTTTCCTTCGGCTTCAGCAACAAACGCGGCAATATAAGTTTCAAAACTGTAAATCAAACCCGCTTCTTTGATGGAAGTAAAATTGCCCTGTTCATCCTTTTCACGGAATACCCCAAAGCCGCGCCGTTTTACATATTGCTTGTACTGGTCAATCAGTTTTTCAATGTTCAATTTACCATCCTTCGTAAAAAACTCAGGGGCATACAAATCTCCACTGATCCGACTTTTTTCTCCGTTGGTGTAAGGGTACAAAGCATTGTGCAGTCGTTTTTTGTAATAAGGCACCCAAAATTCGACAAAACCTTCAGCATTCTTTCGGATTAAACCATTGGTATGCAATACTTTGATGGCCTCCCGATCGATGTTAAAAGGAACATCCTGTTCTGTAAACAATAGGGTTTCCAAAAAAGCCCGTTGTTCTTTGGCATGTTTTAGGATATTGGCAAAATTTTTGTCGATGGCTTCGTTGAGGTACCATTGCTCCACCGTCAAATAATCGGCATAATTGATGATTGGCTTTTGAGCAAAACGTTTAACCAGTTGATAGGCAAAACCATTGACCAAACCCGGTTGATTGGCCGTGATTTCACTGATTTTTCCTACCACTTTACGCTCAAAGGACTGCCTGCTTTCAGTTTCATGTTGAGCGAGTAGTGCCGTGGTTTCTTCATCGGTGAAATAAGGAATGTTGAGCGTTTCGGCGATGTTGAAAGGGCTGGCATTGTCTTCAGCAAGCCCCACTATGTTGCTCACCCCTACCAGAATCGTGCTTTTTAAGGCATTGCGATCCCGAAAATGATACAGATTCCGAATGGTGTGTAAAAATTGACCGAACAGTGCAGGATTTAAACCTTCCACCTCCTCACAAATCAAGACCAGTTTTTGCTATTTTATCGAAGCGATGAAATTGGAAAAACCAGCAAAGGTTTGGACTTCGGGCATGGCGATTCCTAACAACTCAAATTCTTGCTGAAAACGCCTGAATAAATCGGCCAGCGTACAGTTTTGGAAATTTTCGAGATTGAGATGCAGCACCTGGTAATTTTCCTTTTCAAGTTGAGTTTTTAGTAGTAATAAATAGGTGCTCTTTCCCGTTTGCCGAGGTGCCCAAATGGTAAAATAACGTTCATCATGCACCAATTGTAGCCCTTGCTGCACCAAATCTTCACGCAGCAAGGTGTAATGCTTGCTGGGATTGTTTGGCCCCGAGGTGTTGAATTGACGCATGATGAAGGTGGTTTTTAAACAAAAATAGCGTTTATTTCCGTATTAATGGCGATCAAGCAGAATCGCCGTTACAAACTCCGCCGTACACTCCGCCACATTCGGATTGTTTTTCAACGCCTTAATGTACGCACTACCAATAATTGCCCCATTGGCATATTGGCAAGCCGTTTCAAAGGTTTCATGATCGGAAATCCCAAAACCGATCAGTCGTTTGTTTTTCAACTGCATGTCGTTGATGCGGTTGAAATAGGCGAGTTGGGTATCGGTAATTCCACTTTTGGCACCTGTAATCGAAGAACTCGATACGATGTAGATGAACCCATGTGTCAAGTCGTCGATCTTGCGAATGCGTTCCGGCTCGGTTTGTGGGGTGATCAAAAAACTGACCGCCAAGCCCAGCGATTCTGCGAGGTCTTTGTAATGGTTTTCGTACTCAAACAGCGGCAGGTCGGGCAAAATCAGGCCATCTACGCCCACCTCAGCCACTTTTTCAAAAAATGCCTTTTCGCCGTATTGCATGACCTGGTTGAAGTAGCCCATCATGATTAGGGGCATTTCGGTTTTTTTGCGCACCGCCGCCAGTTGTTCAAAAAGCAGCTGCAAGGTCATGCCGTTTTCTAGGGCCGCTGTGCCACTTTCCTGAATGGTGGGGCCATCGGCCAGTGGATCGGAGTAGGGCATGCCGACTTCCACGAGGTCGACTCCCGCTTTTTCCAGTGACAAAATGATGTCTTCGGTATCGTTCAGGCCTGGATAACCAGCTGTGAAATAGATGTTGAGTACGTTTTTATCTTTTCGTTGGAAAAGTTGTTCAATGCGGTTCATGATAGAATGCTTGAGCGTTCGCCATCTGAAACCTGGGTGTAGAAGCCCTTTGGGGGCGAAATTTGGGTAGCTTAAGGCGTATCGAAGCGTTTTTTGGAGTCCCTTTAGGGACGTGATATGGGTATTTTTTATCCAAAACAACCCATGTTGCGTCCCTAAAGGGACTCCAAAAACGCTTTGACTTTGTTGCGCTACCCACATTTCGTCCCTACGGCACTCGGCTATACTGGAATTTTGTGCGATGGCAATTGATGATTACAAATGTTTCATATACGTGTTCAAATCCTTGTCGCCCCGGCCCGACAAACACAAAACCAACACATCCGTTGGATTGTATTTCATCACCCGTAGCGCGGAAAGAGCGTGAGCCGTTTCCAAGGCAGGAATGATGCCCTCCTGACGGGATAGAAACAAAGCTGCTTCCAGAGATTCAAAAAAAAAAAAACAAATGGCTTCGGCGCGGCCAGAACTGATCAGGTGCGCGTGCAAAGGACCAATGCCTGGATAATCCAAACCTGCAGAAATCGAGTGTGGCTCCACAATTTGCCCATCTGCTGTTTGCATCAACAAGGTACGGCTGCCGTGAATCACGCCCTTGGTACCCAGCACACTTGTTGCCGCACTTTTGCCACTGTGGATGCCCTCACCTGCCGCTTCCACTGCAATCAGGCGCACGCGAGTATCGTTGAGGAAATGGTAAAAAGCCCCAGCGGCGTTGCTGCCACCACCCACACAGGCGATGACGGCATCCGGGTAATCTTTTCCCGTATGCTCTTCCAACTGCCATTTGATTTCTTCACTGATCACCGATTGGAAGCGCGCCACCATGTCTGGATAAGGGTGTGGCCCGACCACCGAACCGATGATGTAGTGCGTATCCACGGGGTTGTTGATCCAGTCGCGGATGGCTTCGTTGGTGGCATCTTTGAGGGTTTTACTGCCGCTCGTAGCTGGGCGCACCTCGGCGCCGAGCATTTTCATGCGGGCTACGTTGGGTGCTTGGCGTTCGATGTCCACTTCGCCCATGTACACAATGCATTCGAGGCCCATGAGCGCACAAACGGTGGCAGTGGCCACGCCGTGTTGTCCAGCACCCGTTTCAGCAATGATGCGGGTTTTGCCCAGGCGTTTGGCCATCAATATTTGGCCAACGGTGTTGTTGATTTTGTGGGCACCCGTGTGGCAAAGGTCTTCCCGCTTCAGATAGATCGTCACCCCGAAGTGTTCCGACAATCGTTTGGCCAGGTAGAGTGGGGTAGGGCGGCCTACAAAATCGCGGAGCAGGGACTGGAATTCGCGCTGAAAATCGGGCTCAGCCATAAATTTCAGGTAATTCTCGCGTAGCTCCTGCACGTTGGGCCAGAGCATCTCCGGGATGTAAGCGCCACCAAATTCGCCGTAATATCCTCTTTCGTCAACCGCTATCATGATCTACATATTTAAGTTTTGAATAAAACGTTCAATCGCTGCAATGTCCTTTTGTCCGGGTGCGGTTTCAAACTTGCTGTTGATGTCGACTCCGGCCAATTGTGGATGTTTTAGCTTTTTGATGGCTTCAGCGGATTCTTCGCCAATGCCACCGCTGAGCAAAAAGGGCGTTTCACCCTTGTATTGATCGAGCAAAGACCAGTCGAATTGTACCCCGTTGCCGCCAAAAGAAGCCCCTTTGGTATCGAATAAAAAGTATTTGCAATAAGGCTCATAAGCTTTGACGCTGTCAAAATTGAACTTTTCGTCGATGCTAAAAGCTTTGATGATGGAAGCGCGGCGGATGCTGCTGAAATCCCACAAACTAAAGAGCTCCTTGCAGTATTCCGAACTTTCAGTGCCGTGCAATTGGATGTAGTCCAACTCATAATCGTGGATGCGATTGAGGAGGTCTTCCAGTTCTGCGTTGACAAAAACGCCCACTCGGGCGATGCTTTTCAGCTCCGTGGGCGACTCCTTGGCCAGCCATTTTTCCAGCTTCTTATTGGCTCCCGCAAAACGAGGCGAAGCGGGATAAAAAATGAAGCCCATAAAATCAATGGGCAACTGGCTCAAGGCACTGATGTTGTCCGGCTCGCGCATGCCACATACTTTCACTCTCATACCGATTGGGTTTCTAGTTTTTTTAGGTTTTGTACAAACTCCGCAAAGCGCAGTTCTGGTTGGGCATCACTCATAAAGTATTCCCCAATCAAAAAGCCCTGAAAGCCCACTTGTTTCAGCTCCAGAATGGTTCGAGGATCATTGATGCCACTTTCTGAAATTTTGAGAAATTCTGCCGGGATTTGCTCAAACAAGTCGATGGAGGTTTGTACACTGACGTGGAAGTTTTTGAGGTTGCGGTTGTTGACACCGACTATATCTACTTCCGGGCAGAGTTTTTCCAACTGATCGCCGGAGTGAACTTCCATGAGTACTTCCAGCCCCAAAGACTTCGCCGTTTTCGCCAAATTCCGCAATTGATCTGCCTCCAAACACTCCGCAATCAACAAGATGACATCGGCACCAATGGCCCGAGCTTCATATACCTGATAATCGTGCACGATGAAGTCCTTGCGCAAGACCGGGATTTGGTTGGCTTCCCGACCAGCGATCAAGTCAGCACTGCTGCCACCAAAGAATTGTTCATCGGTGAGGATGGACAAACCGGAAGCGCCTGCTCCAGCGTACCCTGCTGTCACCGTGACCACATCGGCATTGGTGTTGATGTCGCCTTTAGAGGGTGAGCGGCGTTTGAACTCCGCGATGATGCCAGTTCGTGCGGGGTTCAACAGCGATTCGCGCAGGGAGTGAGTCGAGCGGGTGAAATACGGGCTTTGCTCCAGAACGCTAATCGGGGCAATGGCGGTGCGTTCCGCAATTTCCGTGTATTTGTGAGCGACAATTTTGTCAAGAATGTTCATGTTTCGCTTATTGCTTTAGACAATCAATTTATGAAACCAATTTCTTCCAACCCGCCAGGGCCTTCCCACTTTCAATACTTTCCCGTGCTTCCCCAACACAATCTTCAGCCGATTGTTCTGGTTTAATCACCTTGATGGCCATCCCCGCGTTGGCGATCACCGCCATTTTTTGGGCTTCGGTAGCCTTGTCTTCCAATACCGCCATGAAGATTTTCGCGGCATCCTCGGAATTTTCACCACCATCCAAATCCTGCTGCTTCAGCTTTTTTAAACCCAATTCCACTGGCGACCAAATCCGTTCGCTGTCGTTCGTGACCATTTTGAAATCGCTGGTCAAAGAGATTTCGTCGTAGCCATCCAATCCGTACACAATGGCAAAACGCCGCCCGGAATGCTGCATGATGTACTGGTACATGCGCAGCAGCTCCATGCTGAAGGTGCCAAACATCTGGTATTTGGGTTGAACCGGATTCACCAATGGCCCCAGCATGTTGAAAAAAGTGCGGGTAGCCAGTTGTCGGCGAATGGGGCCAACTACTTTTAAGGCTGGGTGAAACAGGGGTGCGTGCAAAAAACACATGCCTGCTTCATCCAAATGGCGACGCAAAGTGTCCTGTTCGTTGGTGAATTGGTAGCCCATTTGGATCAACACATCCGAAGAACCCACCGAGGAGGAAACCCCATAACTGCCGTGCTTGCTCACCGGATAGCCCGCCCCAGCAACTACTACACAAGATAAGGTTGAGATGTTGAAGGTGTTTTTGCCGTCTCCGCCTGTTCCCACGATGTCGATGGTTTCGCGGCCCTCCAGATCGAGGGGCACACAAAGGTCCAACAAGGCATCGCGAAAACCCTGCAACTCTGACAAGGTAATTGACCGCATGTTGAAGGCAGTGGCGAAGGCCGTGATCTGGACTTCGTTGTATTGCTCAGCGGCGATGTTGAGCAGGATTTGCCGGGCTTCTTCCCGACTGAATTTATCGTGCTCGTAAAGCCGATTCAGGTATTGTTTCATTGCAAAGGACTTGTTCGTAGTTATGCCACCGCAGCTTTAGTGCCCAGTTTTTCAGCACAATAATCGAGAAAATTGCGCAACATTTTTTTGCCATCTGGCGTCATGACCGACTCAGGGTGGAATTGCACTCCAAAAACCGCATAGTCGCGGTGGCGCATCGCCATTACTTCGTTTTGGTGATCCACCGCCGTGACGATCAAGTCATGCGGCAAAGTATTTTTGTTCACCACCCAGGAGTGGTACCGACCTGCCTCAAAGACCATCGGTACATCCTGGAAAAAATTGGCGTCATTGCCCAATTGTTTCATCAGGGTAGACACGCCGTGGTACACCCGGGAAAGGTTGTCCAGGTTGCCACCAAAAGCTTCTCCAATCGCCTGATGCCCTAGGCATACGCCCAAAATGCACTTGCTTGAAGCATATTTTTTGATCAGTTCAGGCATAATGCCCGCCTCACTGGGCAGGCCTGGACCAGGAGAAAGCACGATGACATCGTAGCGCGCAACATCATCGAGGGAAATGGCGTCGTTGCGGTATACATCTACGTTTTGCCCCAGAATTTCCTGGAAGTATTGCACGAGATTGTACGTGAACGAGTCGTAGTTATCGAGAACGAGCAGTTTCATGCTAGCTATTTTTTATGATGCTTTAGGAATGGATTAAATTTTTTCCGCTTCAATCAAGGCACGAGTCAAAGCACCGAGTTTATTGTGGACTTCCTGCAATTCACTTTCCTCCTTGCTGTCAACCACAATGCCCGCGCCAGCCTGGTAGTACAGGTGATTGTCCATGCTCAGGAAGGAGCGGATTACGATGGCCTGATTGATTGAACCATCAAAACCAATCATCCCCAAGGCTCCACCGTAAAACGAGCGGTTTTGGTTTTCGTATTGGTTGATGAGTTCGATGGCTTTGTATTTGGGGGCACCGGAAAGGGTGCCAGCCGGGAAAGTATCGCCAAAAATCTGCACGGGATTGGCGTGATCGGGCAAATCACCCGTAACGGTTGAAACCAGGTGAATCACGTGACTGAAGAACTGAATTTCCTTCAATTTGCGCACCTGTACATTTTGAGCGTGGCGACCCAGGTCATTGCGAGCCAGATCCACCAGCATGATGTGCTCTGCGTTTTCTTTGGGGTCTTCCGCCAGGGCTACTGCGCGGCGGGCATCTTCAGCGTTGTCGCCCGAGCGGCGGTAAGTGCCGGCGATGGGGTTCAAACGCGCTACACCATTGCGGATCACCATTTGCGCCTCGGGAGAAGAACCGAATATTTTGTAATTGCCGTAATCGAAGTAGAAGAGGTAAGGAGAGGGGTTAATGGAGCGCAGGACGCGGTAAACATTGAATTCATCTCCTTTGAACTGGCGGGAAAACTGGCGGGAAAAAACGATCTGGAACACATCTCCAATTTGACAATGGCGTTTGCCTACCCGTACCAGTTCCATAAATTCATCGTCGCTGAGGTTGCTTTCTTCTTTGCCTTCCAGATGAAACTCGTGGGTGGATACTTTTTGGCTGCGCAAAAGGGCTTCCAGTTTGTCCATTTCCGAGGGCTGATCCGGCATGAGGTTTTCCAGCAGGTACAACTCGTTTTTGTAATGGTTGATCGCAATGATGAAGCGATGCAGGGTAAAGCGGATATCGGGGATGTCGAATTTGCGTTTGGAGGAGTCAAATTTCAGGGTGTCAAAATATTGTACCCCATCAAAACCCACATGCCCAAAGAGGCCGTTGTATACGGGATAAGGGGTATCTTGGTCGACGCTGAATTGCTGCGCAAAGTGCTGCAAGGCATCGGGAACCGTATTGACATCGATGACGGGGATGCTGTTGGTTTCACCATCAGGCAGCAAGGTGCTGATGAGGCCGTTTTTGACCTGAATTTCAGCAATGGCTTGTAGCCCAATGTACGAAAAGCAATCTTCCGCGCTACTGAAATCGTTGCTTTCCAGCATCACAGGCTGGGTGTAGTGGTCGCGTACTTTCAAAAAAACCGAAACTGGCGTGACCATATCCGCCAGTTGTTTTTTGATGTGGGTGCGCAGGTGAATTTGTTGGGTCGTGCTGATCATGGTATTTTTTGCAAATTTCAAGAATGAAAATGGACCAAAAACAAAAACGGCTTGCCGAGTGATCCGACAAGCCGTTTTTGCGCTGTATGTTCTTTTAACAACATCAATGGCTAGCTACTTCACCCGAGAACGGAATGATTCAGACGCCACCACCAATTGTTGTTTTGAACTGCTACAGTCATGATTGAATTTTTTTTCAATTCGCTTGCAAAGATATAGGCTTTTGAGAAATGTGCAAGGGGGAGAGGTGTTTTTTTTTTTTTTTTTAATTTTTGGCATTAGTAGTACTATCCCATCGCAAACTCGGGCATCAATTCCTTTTTTGAATTGGAATATCTTAGGCGGCCATATCTGCAACATGTATTTTAAACCCTTCCAGAATTTTGTTGAGTTCAAACAAGAATTGTGCTTTACGATGCTGGTATTGACGATGCATCAACAAATCATCATCCCCTTGGTGAAGTTCAATCATGCGGTTGACATCCTGGATTTGCTCGAGCAGATCGGCTACTCGCACGATATTGTCATTGAGAATTTCAACTTCTTCCATGGTCATTTTGATTGATTAAAGGAAATTTCGAGAAACCCTTTGGGTGAACGTTACCCAAGCTCGTCAAATTGAAGCATTTTTATCGCAAAAAAACAAAACAAAAAATAATTTTTTTTACCCCATCGCAAACTCCGGCATCAATTCCCTCCTAGCCGGAGCATGATAAGCCAAAACAATATCTTCTTTAGGCACCTCTCGATCAATCAGCCATTGCGCCAGTACCAAATCCGTCCCATCGTGTTGAATCCAAATCTTGCCATCGGGTTTGACATCAATGTGCACAAAAGGCAGATATTCCCGTGTGTTGTTGTGCCAACCCAAAGAAAACAACACATAGTGTCCCCGCTCTGAATCCATGATCAATTGGGTTTCAGAAATGTCATCAGAGGGAGTCATGTCAGCTATTTCTTGCGCGATATCTCCAACGATTTTTTTGTAGTTTGTTACTTTATCCATTGCAAAATTAATGGCAATAACGGTTTAAGATTCACTACAAATTTAAGGAAAATTGCCAAATGATCTTGTCCATTTTAAAACTTCAAATACCGCTATAGAAGATTTTTGGACATAAAACAAGGTCGTTTAAATGCTTCGTGTTATTTTTAATCCCTCAGCTAACCTGGAAGGGCTTAAATACCTCTTCTGCCACATCCACTAATCAATGAAAACCAAGCTTTTTCTGTTTGCCATCACCTGTGTGTTTTGTACCAATCTCAAAGCCCAAACCACCCCCAAACGCCCAATTGCAGCCTCGGATGTATACCGACTTTCCAGCATCGGTAGCCCCAAAGTGTCGCCCGATGGGGCATGGGTCGCGTATGTGCTTTCGAGTGTAGATACCGCCAAAAACCGGCGGAATGCCGATATCTGGATGATCAGTTGGGATGGTCAACAGTCCATTCAGTTGACCAGTAGCCCGGATGGGGAATCACAGCCACAGTGGAGCCCGGATGGCAAATATTTGTCCTTTGTGTCGGCACGCCAAGGCGCTACTGCCGCCCAAATCTGGCTGATGGATCGCAGGGGTGGAGAGGGCAAACAGCTCACCACATTAAAGGGAGATTTGCAGGAATACCTCTGGTCGCCAGATGGCAAAAAAATTGCGCTGGCTATTCAGTCTACCGACAGTACGGGCATTCCCAAAGCCAAACAACCGCAGCCCTATGTGCTGGATCGCTACCATTTTAAGCAAGACGTAGAGGGCTATTTGCAAAAAAAACGCACCCATTTGTACGTTTTTGATGTGGCAACCAAAAAACTGGACACCCTCACCAGAGGGGATTACAACGAAAGCTCCCCGGCGTGGTCGCCCGATGGAAAATTTTTGGCTTTTGTGAGCAACCGCACCCCGGAGCCCGACAAAAACGAAAACAGCGACATTTGGGTAATGGAGGCCAAACCCAAAGCACCCATCAAACAAATCACTACCTGGACAGGCAGCGAATCCTCACCTGCTTGGAGCCCGGATGGGATGCAGATCGCCTATTTTCGCTCAAGTTCAGCCACCTACACCATTTATGATCAAAACGTTTTGGCCGTTGTGTCCAAAGATGGCGGCGAGCCCAACGTATTGTCAACCGCATTGGACCGCCCGGTACTCAACCTCCGCTGGACCAAAGATGGTCAATCCATTGCCGTGCTGGTCAGTGATGACCGCCAGCGGTATGTCGCTCAGTATGCAGTAAAAACAAAGCAGTTGGTTAAAATTGCGGATGGAAACCGCAGTTTTAGTGCATTGGAAAACCATCCCAACGGTGCCTGGCTTACGCTGCTCAGCGAACCCCGTTTACCTGCCGAATTGTTTGCCCTGGAGAATGGAACGCCCCGCCGATTGACCAAACACCACGAAGAATTTTTAGCGCCCCTGGATCTGGCCAGTGTGGAGGGCTTTGTTTCAACCAGCAAGGACGGTACCAAAGTATCGGGGTTGTTGTTTAAACCCTCCAAAGCGGTAGCCAATCAAAAATTGCCGACCATCCTGTTTATCCACGGTGGCCCTACCGCGCAGGACGAATGGGGATTTGACCTGAGTAGACAAATTTTGGCGCAGGCAGGCTATGCTGTTGCTGCCATCAATTACCGGGGAAGCAATGGACGTGGACTGGCTTTTTGTAGTGCTATTTCCGCAGATTGGGGCAATAAGGAAGTGATGGATCTTCATGGAGTTGCCGATTACCTCGTACAAACTGGGGTTGCTGACCCGAATAAATTAGGCATCGGTGGTTGGAGTTATGGTGGGATTTTGACCAACTATGCCATCGCCTCGGATACACGGTTCAAAGCAGCAGTCAGCGGTGCGAGTTCAGCACAAGTGATGGCACTATACGGCGTAGATCAATACATTTTGCAATACGAAAACGAGTTGGGGCCACCCTGGAAAAACGTAGACAAATACATGAAGCTCTCTTATCCTTTCCTGCAAATGGACAAAATCAAAACACCAACCTTGTTTTTGGTGGGTGAAAAAGATTTCAATGTCCCCTCAATGGGTAGTGAGCAGATGTACCAGGGTTTGCGCAGTTTGGGAATACCTACCCAGTTGATCATTTACCCTGGGCAATTCCATGGCATTACGGTGCCCAATTTTCAAAAGGATCGTTTTGAACGCTACATTGGCTGGTTTGATCAATACCTGAAAAAGTAGGATTGATGACTCCAGTACCGAACTACTGGACATTTTGATCGGAGGACATGAATTGCCTCCAGCTTCAGCTGGTGGATGGGAGGCTACAACTTGATTTGGGCTTTAGCCCAATGTCATTGACTTAAGGAAAAAAGGAGCATTCAGCGCAGGATTGTGCTGAGGTCTACCAACCCCCGACCCCTGTGAGGGGAGTACAGCCTACGTTAGCTTAATATTCTACCTTTTTCTCGAACAAAAGGTAGGATTTTTGCTTACCGAAAATGTACTCCCCTTCCAGGGGTCGGGGGTTCTG
>JAIYAV010000246.1 GCA_027488855.1 Saprospiraceae bacterium | reverse complement strand
GTTGGGGCTCGGCGATTGCTTCTTCTTCTTTGACTACCGAGTGGCTGAAGGGAAAAACCATCGATCAGGCTTTGAGCATCGACAACATGACGATTGTAGAAGAGCTGGCTTTGCCACCGGTTAAAATTCACTGTTCAGTATTGGCTGAAGATGCCATCCGCAGTGCGATTGCTGATTACCAGCAAAAAAACGGCATTGAAGTAGCAGTTGCTGAAAAAACACACTAAGAATATGCTTTTTGTAGCTGAGAGTGCCAAAGAAAGGATTTCAGAAATTCGCTCACAAGGTAACTTGGGCGAAGATTTCTTTGTGCGGGTATCGGTTACCAGCGGCGGTTGTTCTGGCTTGAGTTACAATATGGACTTCGATAATGAATCCAAGCCCAACGATCAGGTTTTTGAAGACAACGGCATCAAAGTGGTAACCGACCTGAAGAGCTTTTTGTACCTCTTCAATTCCACCCTCGAGTTTTCGGGTGGACTGGACGGCAAGGGCTTTTTCTTCAACAACCCCAATGCTGCGCGCACTTGTGGGTGTGGGGAGAGCTTTGCGGTATAGTTGAAAAGTTTAGGGTTGAAATGTTGAAATGAATGGTCGCTGAGTGTAGTCGAAGCGCCGTTCATTTCAACATTTCAACCCTAAACTTTTTAACTACTTCAGTACCTTATTCACCACATACACCATGCCCTCCGGCGTTTCAAAGCTGGAGATTACCTTGGCGTCGCCAAAAAACAACACGTTTGATTCCATTTTAACTGGAATACTATTGCCTTCCAAAGTGGTCACATTTCCGATACTCTGTAATTTTTGAGGACTCAAGGGCAGATTGAGCACATGGCGTTTGAGCATGGATAATTGGGCCGAACTTTGTTTTGCATCCATCAATTCCATCAAAGCCTGACCACCCAATTGGTTATAGGCTTCATCGGTCGGTACAATCAGGGTACCTTTTTGTTTCGCGCCCAGCAACTGGGTACTTCCACCTGCATTGAATAGCAACATTTGATAAGTCGTCGTATTGCCTACTTTTTTAAGTACTGCAGTAAAGTCCTCCATTTGGGGCAAACCTGCACTGCTGCCACAAGCGGTGCAAAATAACAGAAAAGCTCCGAAGAGAACAGCGGAAAAAGTGCGCATAAATCGATTGTTTTAAAATAGTTCTTTCATCCAAAAACGCAATGGCTTGGGGCTTTCTTGTTCCTCGGTCAGGTCTTTCCAACTCATGTAACAGACCATATCGGTTTCCTGAAAGCCGCGCCGCCGCCAAAAATGATTGAGCGGAATGTAATCGGTCGGGCGAAGGGGATGATCAGATGGCCGTTCAACCCCGCAAAAACAAACCCATTGGAAGCGCTGCAAACTCCGCGCCTTGCGCTCGCGGTGCTCAAAGAAGCCTACGCCAATGCCTTTGCGCCGGTATTCGGGCAACAAAACTGATTCGCCGTAGTAGTAGATTTTTTTGACGTCTAGGCCTTTTTCCAGAAATGGTTTTTGTACCGATTCAGGCTCGTTTTCCAAGGGAATACAAGTTGAAGCGCCGACAATTTTGTCCTCGTCTCTGGCGATTACAATGGCCGCATCCGGCGCATTCAGGTAGCTGCGTAAGTATTCTCGTTCGTATTCCATTTGCCCTTCGTACAGGTAAGGAAAAGCCCGAAATACCTCAATGCGCAAACGGGCTACCTCATCCAGATAAGGTGCCAGATCGGCCCCGGAATAGGTGACCAAAGAAATAGAAGAATCTATCATAAAAGTGAATTGGGAAAATCAGGAATTACTCAGCGGATTGTCCAGATCCAACTCAATCTCCAGGGGCAATTTCAACTTTTCAGTTGTCCCCAGGTGGTAAAGATCCTTGCGGCGGTCTTGCAGATTGCGCACACTACCGCGGTGGTGCAAGTTGTGCAACAATTCCAAGTCGACGTCGGTCACGATGATCGATTCCACATTGGCAGGCAATTGTGACTTGACTGCACCTTGTGGAAAGGCATAATCCGATGGAGTGAAAATGGCTGACTCGCCGTACTGAAACTCAATGGCACTCACCTCGGGCATGTAGCCAACACAGCCAGCAATGGCCACATAACATTCGTTTTCGATGGCCCGAGCTTGTGCACAATGGCGCACGCGGAAAAAACCTTCCTGAGAATCGGTGGAAAAAGGTACAAAGAGGACTTGAACCCCGGCATCGGCGTACAAACGGCCCAGCTCTGGAAACTCTACATCGTAGCAGGTTTGGATGCCAATGCGCCCACAGTCGGTGTCGAAGACCCCCAACTTATTGCCCGGTATCATGTGCCAGGCGTGTTTCTCGTAAGGCGTAAGGTGAACCTTGAGGTATTTTTCCACACTACCATCTCGCCGGCACAGGTAAGTCGCATTGCGCAATTCACCTGCGGGCGAAAGTTCCGGAATGCTACCTGTGATCACGTTGACCTGATAGGTATTCGCCATCCGGGAGATTTCCTCCATGAGGTGATTGGTAATGCCCGTCATGGCCACCAAACGCTCGCGCTCTTTGGGGCCTGGAAACAGGGACAGCAGTGGCATGGAGAAGTACTCCGGATAGAGCACAAAATCTACACCATAATTAGCAAAAGACTGGATTTGGTGTTCGATCTTGTCAAGGAAAATTTCCACTGACGCAAAATTCCTAACCAGCCATTGGACGACCCCCAGGCGAATTTCGCCGGGTTTCAGTTCAGTAGCGTTTCTCATTCCCGGATGAAAGGAGTTAATTGTGATGGACAAAAGTAGATGAATTCCAGGGGATATGCAAATGGAAAGTTTGGGGGTTGAGGGGTTGAGAAGTTGAGGCTGCCGCAGCGACGCAGGCACTGGCTCCCCTCAACTTCTCAACTTTATTGACAAAGATCACCAGAAAGACTGCCCAAAGTCATCCTTTTTCCCTCCCTTTCCGCCTTATCTTTGATTCAACAAGCAGTACAAGAAGTTTTTAATTTTTTTCTGTTACACATGGTCAATTGGGTGTTCAAATTTTGGTCGGCTTTTTGACGCGCTCTTCTCAAGGCGAATAATTTTGGTGCTGACCAATAATTTTGGTGTTAATTGTTGATGAAGGTGTCGCGCTGAGTCCTTTGGTGCGACATCTTTTTTTATTTATCCCCAACTGCCCTATCTTTAGCATTCACATAAGCCATCCAAGCATGAAAAAACTCCTATTCTTCACCCTCCTCGCCACCTTAACCTTTTCCTGCCGAAACAAAAAAAGTCAGGAACCGGAAAACACCGCCCCGGAAGCGCCCAAATCCACTGCCCCGTATAAGGTTGGCCAAACCATGTACGTACACGCCCTCCTAGGCCTCAGCCTGCGCAAAGGTCCCGACCCCAAATCTGAAAAAATAGGCGCAGCGCAATACGGTGAAGGACTGGAAATACTCGCCCTCCCCGAAGCCAATCACAGCTGCGTGGCCGAAACCATCGACGAGTTCCAACTAAAAGGCCATTGGGTAAAAGTGAAAAATGCCGACCAAAAGGAAGCTTATGTGTTTGATGGGTATTTGGCCAAATTCCCCACCATTGAAGAAGAGCCGGAAGAAGAAATTGCCCTGCCGGAATGGTTTTACATGACTTTGGCCAAGCCCAAGGGCGAGCGGGAAGTAACGGCACCCAACGAAAAAGAAGGCATTGTGGAAGGTTACAAGCAGGCTTTTGCCGATGGCGGTGAGTTTGAATTGATTTTGTACAATGGCGGGGTGACCCAGTTTTTGCGCATACCGAGCAGCACCTTGACCTTTTCACAAGCTTTGGTCGTGCTGCGTTCCTTTTATTTCAGCAGCACCAAGAACCTAAAAATCGTGCGCAATGCCAAGACCAAAAAAATTAGGGTAAATGATACCGCCAATCCTTATGAATGGCTGGAATTTGAAGACAAGGGGGACAAGGTGATTGTGGGTTTTTATTCGGCGGATTAAACCGTTTACCCCCGCAAGGTATCATTCAAAGCACGGAAGTTTATTTTGCCCGCATACGCTTTGAGGTGTTCGCTGATCGCCAGGGCTCGGGTAATGCGCAAATCCGAACTTTTGGGTTGAGCAATGATGTACAGCAGGGTGCGTTTTTTGCCGGGCGTGAGTTTTTCCCAAAAGGCATTGGCCTCGGGGTCTTGCGCCAATACTTCGGTAAACTCCTCGGGTACAGGCAAGCCGTATTCGCTATCATCCTTGTGTAAGCTGACTTGCACCTGATCGCCAATCTTGAGGCTGAGTTTTTTTACCCGTGCTTTGTTGACATGGATCACGTAAATGCCTTCTCCGCGAGGGATCAGAGCGCATTGGTATTCTACGATACCATTGATGTTGCACACCACTCGTTTATCCTCGCTGCCTTCGCTGATGGCACCAACGATGGGAGCTGGCACAATAAAGTGTTGACCCCACAAGCGGTTGTTGGATTCTTCCAGGTAAGAGGTAAAAGAGAATGTTTCTTCGGGATTCATGGATAGTTGTTTAATAAAAAAACCTCCCCCGACGTAAAAACGCTCAAAGGGAGGCTCCAAATTATGCAAAAACTCTTTGGTGGAGAACTTAAAGGCTTATCCTTTCCAGTTCATCCAGTAAAGTTGACAAATCAGTTTCGGTGGTGAGTGGGTTCATTAGTGAAGTGCGGAGGTAGAGCTTATCGCGCAGGGTGGTTTGTACAATGTAAAAATGCCCTTTTTCCAGAATTCGCTCGCGAAGCGCCTGGTTGTATGCGTTAAGGTCGCTGACTCCATTTTTTACAACTCTAAAACACACAATATTGCATTCGGGTTCCAGGGCAAGCTCAAAATTTGGCCTTTTTGCAATCATTTTTGCAAATTTCTGCCCCAAATCGTACACCTGATCGACTACGGCTGCAAAGACTTCTTCGCCATATAACCTCAAAAGGGTAAAAATTTTCAGGGACATCATGTATTTGGTGCATTCAAAAGTCCGTTTGCCGAGATCGTACCAATCGGCCTCGGTAGAATTCCAAAGGTATTGCGCCCTTTGTTGGAAAGTGCTGAAACTGTCTTGTTCTCGTTTGAATACCAAGGCTGTAGCCAGGGCTGGAACCATCAGCACTTTGTGAAAGTCCACAACCACCGAATCGGCTCGGTCGATGCCTTTGAGTAAGGATTGGTATTTTGTGGAAAAAACCGCCCCTCCGCCGTGCGCCCCATCGGTATGGAACCAGATGTTGTGCCGTTCGGCAAAATCGGCAATCGCCTCTAAATCATCGTGTGAACCCGTAGAGGTAGAACAAGCACTACCAATGATGGCAAATACATGTAATCCCTCCCGCTGTGCTTTCGCCAGGGATTCCTCCAATAAATCACACCGCATTTTGTACTGCGCGTCGGTGGGTAATTTGATGATGCCTGCGTTGCCAAGCCCCATGATCCGCGCCGCCCGGTCCACGCAGTAATGCGCCTCTTCGCTGACCATGATGGCCAGACGCTCCTGCTGTCCTTCGGACCAAACATTCGAAGGTGCTTTGCAGGCACGAGCTGCGAGTAGGGCAGTGAGATTGGCCAGGGTACCGCCGGAAGTCAGGATTCCGCTACTGGAAGGGTCATAGCCAATTTTTTTGGCCAGCAACTCGATCACCAGCCGCTCCATTGGCACCGAACTCATACCCATTTCATACAATGCCATGCCTTGATTGAGTACATTGCTCAGCAGGCCAGCCAATGCTGAGGCGGGTGCAGTTACGGCTACCTGATGGCCCATGTATCGTGGATGGTGGGTTTTGACCGAATGTTGGATTACGGTTTCAAAAAAGGAGCCAGGATTTTCAACCAAAGGGCCATTGAGTTCATTTTGCCAAAAATGATAATGTTCTTCAGGGGTATGCTGAGGAAAAGCCACCGGATCGTTGTGGCTCTGGACGGATTCAAAATAATCAGCCAATTGATCGATTAAGGCGTGGCCTTGTTGGCGAAAGGTGCTGGGGTCATATACTTTTTTCAACAGAGTGGTGTTGGATGGTGTCATTGCGGTATTGGTTGTGGAAGAATAAACAGCAGAGCATGTTGAGGAGTTGAGGCCTTGCGTCTAAGTTTCTGCGGTAGCCTAAACTCCTCAACCTCTCCACTCCTCAACTTTTTCCCAATGTGATATTAATCACCAAAAAGGAGTCTCAAAGCTCATGGTTTGCCACCTTGCCCTCGGCTTACATTTGTATCATAACAAAGCGAAAAGCCATGAGAAACAAAACGTCCCTTATACTCACCACCGCACTGATACTTCCTTTATTGCTCTGGTTACCAGTGCGCCCACAAACACTCAAAAGTTTCAAAATGAGTATTGCGGGCACCTCCTCCTTACACAAATGGGAGTCCAGCGTAGGTGTTGCCACCGTGAAAAGTGACATCGTCATCAACGAAGGTGGCCTCGAAGCCATCAACAGTTTGTACCTCGAAGTAGACGCGAGCTCGATCAAAAGCACCAAAGGCTCGATGATGGACAAAAAGACCTGGGAAGCGCTGAAAACAACACAGCACCCCAAAATCACGTACCAATTGACCAAGATCGAATCGATCAACCCCACCGCAGGTGAATACGACATCAAAACGCTGGGGAACCTCAGCATCGCTGGTGTAAAAGTTCCGATCAGCATGAACGTAAAAGGTAAAATTTTGAGCAACGGCAGCCTGTCCTTCAAAGGATCAAAAGCCCTCAAAATGACTGACTTTAAAATTGATCCACCGACCGCACTCATGGGTACCCTCAAAACGGGCAACGACATCACGGTTAGCTTCGATATTGTACTGGGTGAATAAACACCTTATTCTTAAGCTCTTTAACTAACGACTAAAATTCAACAAGATGAAAAAGATATCTTTGTCGAACCTGCTGGCAGGTTTGCTGGCCCTCGCTTTCTCTTTACCATTGGTAGCTCAACAAGCTGATTTGCAATACTTCCGCCCCTGGAACAAAAACGGAATCAACGTTTTTGAACCTTCCAAAACGGCTGAACAACCAGAATTCAAAGGCATGAGCGTACGGATTGGTGGTAGCTTTACCCAGGATTATCAAAACCTAACTCACTCCAACAAAGCCGTTTATGCGCCTTCCTCTGCTACCAACAAGTTGAACAAAAACTACCTGTATGGCTACATCAAAGCAGAAGATACAACTTCCGCAAGATTGGCAGGTTTCAACCTGGCGATGGCTAACTTGAACCTCGATTTTCAAGTTGACGACGGGATTCGGGTATGTTTAGAAAACTACATGTCGGCTCGTCACCACAACGAATTTTGGGTAAAAGGCGGCTACATCCAAATCGACAAACTGCCCATGTTTGGCAATCCACAATGGTTTACCGATTTGGTACGGGTGAAAATTGGTCACTTCCAACCCAACTTCGGCGACCAACAATTCCGTCGCTCTGATGGTGGCAATGCCCTCTTCAACCCATTCGCTGAGAACTTTATCATTGATGCATTTACCACTGAAATTGGTGGCGAAGTGTACTTATTCCCCGCTAAAAACATCATGTTGATGGGCGGTATGAGCTCTGGTTTTATCAATGGCAACATCATTAAAACGCCAGATGCCATTAACTCCAATGGAGTCGTGCAAACCAAACGCACCCCATCCATTTTTGCGAAAGTGGCTTACGACAACAATGTAAGTGATGGCTTACGGTTTCGTTTATCTGCCTCGGTATACCACAACAGCAACAGCCAACGCAATACCTTGTTTGCTGGTGACCGTACGGGTTCTCACTACTTTGGTATCATGGAACCTGCTACCATCGGTGGTTTGCCCATCTCGATTGGTACTTCTCCATCGAACCCTGCAACCCAGGCTGGACCAAACTTTACCTCTGGCCGTTTTGACCCAGGTGTAGCCAACCGGGTAACGGCAATCGTGATCAACCCATTCATCAAGTACAAAGGTGCTGAGGTTTTTGGTTCTTTTGATTTCATCAAAGGTAGTGTATACGCTGACGTAACTGACGGCGAATGGATGAAACGGAGCTGGAACCAGGTTGCAGTAGATGCACTGTATCGCTTTTTGCCTCATGAACAAGCTTACATTGGTGCACGGTACAACACCGTAACTGGTGAGGCTCGTGGCCTGGGCGACGTAACCATGAACCGTTTTGCAGTGGCTGCGGGTTGGTTTCCTACTCAAAATCTCTTGCTGAAACTGGAATATGTAAACCAAGACTACAAGAATTTCCCAATAACTGACTACCGCTACGGTGGCAATTTCAAAGGGATGATGGTAGAAGCCGTAATTGGTCTGTAAGTTGAATAGAACACTGTGATTTTTCTCTAAAACAACTGGGGCATCAAGATTTGGTGCCCCGCTTTTATTTCCCTTTTAAGCCACCCCACAATTCAACGCCATGAGAAAGTATTCCGCTTTAGTCCTTTTGTTTGGAGTTTTGGTGCTGGGTATTTCCAATGATACCGTGGTTTCCATCGATCCAGCGAGTGAATTGATGCTTTACGGTTCGAGCAACGTCAACAAATTCAAGTGTGAATGTACCGACCAGTTTCCGCGCTCAACGGTGAAATTCAACAAAGGGAAAAATGGAACTACGGCTACTTTTTCCAATGCAATACTCGATCTGGGCGTTGCTGCCCTGGATTGTGGGAATAAAATGATGAACAAGGACTTGCAAAGAACCTTGAAGGGGGACGAATACCCCAGAATCCGCATTGAGTTGGTTCAGGTCAAACAACTGGACGATGAAAAATTGAAAGAACCTGGAACATGGGCAACTCAGGTCGTCGAGGCCGGACTGACCATTGCCGGAGTACGAAAAACCATTGACCTGAGTGTACGCACTCAGCAAACTGAAGCTGGAAGGTTTCGATTTGTCAGCGATAAAAACATCCTCATGACTGACTTCGGGCTCACTCCACCCCGGGCGCTCATGGGCACGATCCGGGTCAACGACCTGATTCGCATCCACATGGATATGATTGTGGAGGTGGAGAAGGGAATGTGAGGGGATTTCGGATTTCGGGATTTCGGATTTCG
>JAIYAV010000010.1 GCA_027488855.1 Saprospiraceae bacterium | reverse complement strand
CAGTCGCCGAGCGTGCTGCGCTGCGCCAAAACGTCCCCAACCCATTCTCTGAGGAAACGGCCATTGGTTTTTACCTGCCCAAAGCAAGTAAAGCAGTGCTGACGATTCGGGATGTAAAAGGTGCATTGATCTACCGGGTAGAAGGCAATTACACCAAAGGCAACAACCAGGTGATCCTCAAGCAGGAGCAACTGCGGGCCAGTGGCGTGATGTACTACACCTTGGAAACGAGCGATTTTACCGATACCAAGAAGTTGGTGTTGTTGAACAAGTAAATTTTTTCATGAGAATTTGGCTACAGCGGGGAGGTTGAGAAACCTCTCCGTAGTGTAGTGCTTATTTGAATAGAAAAATCGTTATTAGCATATTGTGGGGGCTCCCCATTGTTATACCCCGCGCGGGGTATAACAATGGGGAGCCCTTTTTTTGTAGTTTTTTATTGGAGTAATCCAGTCTCAACAAGCCGTCTTCTTGCACTAGTTGAGTTCTGAAGTTTCAAATCTGGTGAATGAAGCTGCAGGCTATCGCCGCAATCGGGCATTTGATCCGCTCGTAGATGAGGGCATTCTGGGCATACTGTTTTTTGATGGACTCATTTTTACGGACTTCCTTTATCGTCCCTGCTTCCTGTACTCCTATCAAAACAGTTTCATCTGACTTGCGTTCTGCTTTGAGTGTCTTGTTCGAAGGTGACTTTTTCATGTACATGTTGTTAATGGTTAGAAACGAGAATACAAATCATAGGAGCGGTTAAAATAGCTTAAACAAGCGCTAAAGGTTTGGGAAAGGAAGGAAATGGATGAGGCGAAAGCAAGCAACAAAGGCCGCGTTCAATCCCAGCGGAAATAGGCACTAATAAGAGAGGGGGAACTTAGGAACGGAAATAAATTATAATAGCAAATATAATTGTAATAGGACGAATTGGTCCCTCATTGAGATGAAAAGTGAACAATCTACATGATGATGCGTACGGTTTTGATCACTATGTAGTGTTTGTGTAGTTGGGCCTACCGCATCAAAATTTAACGGACCCTCTTCCAGAGTTCCCCCTTACTTTTGATTTGTAATTTTCGGTATACGTTTTTGACATGATAACGCACCCCATTGAGCGTAACGCCCAGGTATTGCGCGATTTCCTGATAGGAAGAACCATCACGCAGCAATTTCACCACGATGGCTTCCTTCTCATTTAGTCCAGATTCCTGTTCAGTCCTGTTTACTTTTTGGGAGCGTGGCGTAAAATAGTTGATGATTTTTTTAGCTACAGAAGGATTCAGTAAAGCCCCTTCGCCACTCAAGTTTGAAATGATTTGCGCTTCCAATTGGTTGAAATCAGGATCCTTTAACAAATACCCTGTAGCCCCGTTGCAAAGCGCTTGAAAAATGGTTTCTGAGTCATCTACTATCGTGTACATCACAATTTCAGCATGGGGTGCTCTTTGTTGAATGAGTGGTATACTTGGGATGCTGGATTGTTTGAACAACATCACATCCAATAAAATCAGGTCTATTTCCATGAAATCACGGTGGAATTTTACGAATTTTTCGACCGTTTCAACTAATAACACGCACTCAACCTGGGTAGAATTGGCAAAATGATTGGATAGTGCTTTACGCAAAACAGGATCATCTTCGATAATGGCAATGTTGAGCATGGATGTAATATTTTTAGTTATTAGCAGTGCTTAGGGGGCGGAAACAATAGCTGTTCTGTTAGTAAGTAGTTGACCACATTGGAGCTGCCCGACTAATTCACATTAAACCCTAATTTGTTGATTATCAGTGATTTTGGTTTGATTATTTAACTGATTGTCAACAAGTTATTTTTTACCATAAATTGGCCGCGCAGCTTCAATCTAATTGAAGTTTAAATTAAAGGCAAAAATATTTCGTTTTTAGCTTTTTTTTAGAAATCTTCATATCCAGGATCACAGCACACTACATTTTAATGTTTTTTAAGCTACACTAAAATGTAGCTTAATGTACTTTTCGGCACTCCGTGTGTAAGCCCCATGTCTGTTGTCTACATTTGTTTGTAAAAACACATAATACCCCTTACATGACAAAGCGATCTTTCTTTGTAAGGATAACCGAAATGATATTTTGGTGCCTAATCCTGCTTCCCATGAAGGCTCATTTGCAGGGGAAGTTTGTTGCCCCTTTGCCTATCCGAAAACAGGTAGAACAGTGTTTCGCTGGTATGGAAAAAGCATTGCCTCATGATGTAGCTCAAGCCCAGAAGTACTTGCAGGAAGCAGAACCATTGGTAAAAAATCTAGACTCAAAGAAATATTGGGGTCGCTATTTTCAATTAGCAGCACGGTTGGCTGTTTGCAAAAAAGCACATCATAGAGCGGTGCGCTATTGTTTTTTGGCCATAGATTATTTCCAAAAAACCAGAAACATCAAGGCTCGGGTTGAAGTTTATCTTGAACTTGGAGGCATTTACCTCCATTTTTTTAATACACAAAAAGCCGATGCCTATCATCAGTTGGCGCTCAATCTGCTTAAAGAAAGGGAGCAAAAATTCAAACAATCCGCCATTCAACTTTACCTTCAAATCGCAAAGAGTGATGTGGCAAAAGGTCAATATACTACAGCCTTAAAGGCCTTGGACAAAGGGGCTGCGTTGGCACAAAAAACTTCGCTCCCTTACGAAAACAGTAAGTTGTGGTTGGCCTATGGAGATATTTACGCGCATCAGAAAAAATACGATCAGGCGGAGAAAGCTTATGCTAAAGCTGGGGACATCGCGCAGGATCATCGTTTTAATGTTGTTGAAATCGCTGTTTTAGCACAGCAGGGCAAACTCGCTTTGCACCGCCAGCAGCCAGTGATTGCCCGACAATATGCTATTCAAGTGAAAAAAAAGGCCATTGCTGCACATGACCGCGATGCCTTCAACCAGGCCAATTACCGGATCGCTGAAAGTTTTTTTGCGCAGCAACAATTGGATTCGGCACTGTATTACAATAAGTTGGCTGTAGCAGCTGCGGTAAATCACCATCAGGACTCTCTTTTGCGTGTGGCATTGCCCCTTCAAGCAAAGATTTTTGAAGGCCAAAAACGCATCGCAGCAGCACTTGCGGTTTTTGGTCAACTCAAAGCGCTCGAAGACAAACTGAACCCTAGAGCAGAGACGCTTCAAGGGGAGCGACTCTGGGAAGAGATGACCATCAAGCGTACCGAGGAAGAAGTCCAAAATAAATTAGAAAAAGCGCTTGAACAGCAGGTCCGATTGCGGTACCTTTTTACATTTTTAGGAATTTTGATTGTACTGATCAGTTCGTTTTTATTGGTTCAAGCCAGAATACGGAAAAATGCCAATCGAATTTTAGCCGCTCAAAACCAGCTCATAGAAGTGCAGAATGAACAACTTGAAAACTTAAACCACATCAAGAATAAACTTTTTGCCATCATATCTCATGATTTGCGAAGCCCATTGCTAGCTGTTCGCGCCGTTTTGGATGATGTTTTTCAAGTTGATACCGATCCTGCCAAGCGAGAATGGTGGATGCAGATGCTACATCAGCATTCGATCAAAACGGGGGTATTGTTAGAAAATCTACTCTGCTGGGCCAGCATCCAAATGAACAATTACCAACCGGCCAGCCAGCAGTTTTTCCTATTGCCAATGGTACAAGAGATCGAAGAGGAACTCAACTTTATGTATCAGGATAAAATGCTGAGTTACCAAATCAACATTTCTCCCGGTTTTGTCCTTTATTCCGATCCTGGAATGATTCGTATGGCCATTCGCAACATTATGGTCAATGCGTTAAAATTTTCGGATACTAAAGGAACGATCGAAATCGGAGCCACACTCATCCATCAAGACGTCAGAATCAGCATCAAAGACGAAGGTATCGGTATGAACGAAGATGAAGTAAACAGAGCGCTTCATGGTCGATTGTCGCGCCTGGGTACCCAGGCTGAAGCTGGATCAGGAATTGGATTGTCATTGGTAAGGCAATTCCTGGGGTACAAGCAAGGGCATTTGGAAATCAGTTCAGCCCCTCAAAAGGGAACTACCGTTGTCATTGTGATTCCGCAAAAAAAATAGGTAGAGAAAAATGAAAGATGCACTACACATTCTTGTTTTTTGGCTGCTGCTAGCAACTCTTGTGGTGGGCACTGTGGCGCAGGTTCAGGGGCAAACCATTCCCTATAGTCCGGAAAGATTGGCCATGCTGGAAAATAAGTTAAAAACGGTAGAATCAAAAACAGAAAGAGCGACCCTCTTATTGGACATTTACGACCAGATCAAATCCATTGATCCTGATAGGGCCAACGCAAGCAGCAACGAAGCATTGAATATTGCCAAGGAATTGAACAATAAATTGCTCATTGCGAGGGCTTTTTGCAATAAGGGGATACAACAATTTATCTTGAACAACAACGAAGAATCGTATCGGTATTTTGTAAGGGCGCTTGCTTTGGTTGATCCCCAAAAAGATACCGCCATCTCGGTGCGCTGTTATCAAAATATGGGTGTTTTATACCGGGATTATGGCAACTTCGGCAAAGCCATTGATTACAAATACCGCGCCATGACGCTCTGCGGTCCTGAATCCAAATGGTTGGACACCAAATGCCAATTGCGCTACAACCTGTCTCTGGATTATATTTCAGTACGGCAAATGGACAAAGCAAGATTTCTACTCAAAGAGAACCTCAAGGATCTTCAGCTTTTTGAAGCACCACAACGCAAAGCGCAAACCTTGACGGCTTTATCCGAAATTGCTCACATGAGAAACAACAATGAAGAAGCCGTTGCTTATGCTTTGAATGCACTCCAAATCACCAAGCAATACGGTTTTTTTCAAAACACCCTCAACAATTATATTTTTTTAGGACAGACTTCGTTGGCAATGGGGCGCAAACAGGATTGTTTTCGCTACGCCCGATTTGCGCAACATCTGGCGGATTCTATAGCCAATATTTTTTCACAAGCTACGGTTGATCTGCTGTTTTCAAGCTATTATGATGAGAACAAGCAGCTCGACTCGGCTGCTTTTTACGCCTTGCGCTCCATCGCCAAGTTGGAAGCGCGCCAAGTGGAAGCAATTGAGCCAAGTGCTTACCACCACTACAGCCAAATTCTTAAAAGACAAGGAAAGGAAAACGAAGCGCTCCAGTATGAGCACAAATACCGCGACTTGCTGGAACTGGCGCAGAATCGAGCGGTGCAAGATTTTTCGCTAAACAGCATCAATGCTTATGCGATTTCCAAATCGTACGAAAAAATAAACCAACTTTATTCTAAGCCATTGCAACAAGAAAATAAGCGGCGCACGGTAGGCTTGGCGGCTTTGGGATTGGCCCTGATGGTGGGTGTTGGCATTTTTATACTTTACCGTCAACGGCGTCTTTCCAACCGCCAACTTCGACAAAAGCAAACCGCTATTTTGGCCCAAAAAAACGAATTGGAACGATTGAATGCTTTAAAAATAGAACTATTTGGCGCCATTGCCCGGGATCTGCGTGCACCTTTAGCAAGTATTCAAAAGGTAGTGGCTGGTTATAAAAGTACCCAGTCATCCGAAGAAGAAAAAGCTGCGATAGATCTTTTGCGCGAACAAGCGGATTACGCGAGTGCCCGCTTGGAGGAAATGCTACAACAGGCAAGACAACAAATGTAAACTGCTGAATAAGATTTCTGGACTTTCATTCTCGTTCCTTACTTCTTGTTTATTTTTTTGATTAAACCACCTCTACTTTTGATCTGTAGTTTCCGGTATATTTTTTTGATGTGATACCGAACCCCGTCGATCGAAATACCCAGTAATTGAGCGATTTCCTGGTAAGTTGAGCCGTCGCGGAGCAAGTTGGTAATCAGGACTTCTTTTTCGCTGAGGCGCTCGTTTTCATCAGTTGTAATTTGTTTTTGAGTGATTGGGGTAAAGTATTGAATGATTTTTTTGGCAATGTGCGGACTCAGTGGAGCGCCCTCGCCACGGAGCGTTAAAAGCAACTCTTTTTCTAATTGCTGGAGATCTGGCTTTTTTAACAAATAACCAGTCGCGCCATTGCTGATGGCTTGAAAAATCGTATCGGTATCGTCCATAACGGTGTACATGATGATCTCTGCATCCGGTTCCCGTTCTTGTATCATTGGAATCTCGGGTATACTGGATTCATCGTATAACATTACGTCTAACAATACCAATTGGATATTCAAAAAATCGCGGTGAAATTTGATGAATTGCTTTACGGTGTCAACCGCAATTACACAATCGATTTGAGTCGACCGCTCAAAAAAATCAGAAAGGGCTCTTCGCAAAATGAGGTCATCCTCGATGATGGCAATATTGAACATAGGTATGAGTTGTTAAAGGCAAATCTATGGGTGATGTTTTGATAAAATGATAAAAATAAATGCAAAATAATCGAAAAAAAATAAAAAAACAACGAAGAAATTAAAAAAATCAATTAAAGTAGTGCAGGGGGCGATTAAAAAATGATAGATGACGCAGTGAATTTTATTTTCCACAACGCAACTACATTTTAGTGTAGTTAATTGACATTTTGATGTGTTTTCCAAATACATTCATGTGTATTTTTTTGGGTTTTTATGTATGAGTGGCAATTCTAAGCAAAATGCCACATATTTTTATTTCAGAATTATAGTTCTACAAAGCATTCTTTAGTTCTACCATTAAAGCATTTCTTATCTTTTTTGCCCTACTAATCAGGCATTAAAGACACTGTAAGTTACTGATATGAACAAGCTACTGATGACAAAAGAGCTGAACGAACTCAAGGAGTTGATCATGGTAGTGGATCAAGGCTACCGGGATTTAGGTAGTTTTTTTAGCATAAATGAAAAAAAATCACCTTCCAAACTCGCCAAATTGT
>JAIYAV010000385.1 GCA_027488855.1 Saprospiraceae bacterium | reverse complement strand
TCATAACGTAAAGGAGGGGGGAATCGGTACGTTTGGGGGGAGTTTGAATTTCAGAAAAAGGGGTAGTCAAGATAAGTACCAACTAGTGAAATGAAAAAAAGGGTGTAGCAGCAGGAGGCAGAACTTGTTCCTAACTGCTACCCCAAGGTTACAATAAAAAATCTTTTGGACATTTTACTTCACCAGTTACTAAGTGCTTGTTTGGGTTGTATTATTTAGAGTTAGAGCACTAGTTTCCTTCATTTCCCAGCATGTTCACAATCGGCGTTTTGCCATCCGTGATGATTGTTTTGGTATTGGGGGATGCGGATAATCTTTGAAAAGCTTCAATTTGCTTGAATTTCAGTACGTTGGGAGTAAGACTCAAACTGATCAGTTCGTTGGCTTTTTTGATGCCTTCCGCCTCGATCTCGTTGCTTTTTGCTTTTGCTTCGGATTCAATGATTGCCGCATTTTTCTTCCCTTCTGCTTGAATCCTGGCGATTTCTTTGGCACCTTCGGCGTCGATGATCTGGCGTTGTGCTTCTTGCTTTTGGCGATCAAGTACAAATTGCATGCGCAGGGCGTCCTGTTCTGCTTCAAGTTTGGCTTCGATCGATTTTGAAAGGCCAGCAGGCAATGTGATGCTTTTCAATAGCACGGCTTCAATGATGAATCCTTTTGGGCCGCATACCTCTATCAAGCGCTGTTTGATTGCTTCTTCAATCTCGGCGCGTTTTGAACTGTGCATATTCTTTGCGTCATATTTCGAACACACATCTGAAGCAGCTGAGCGAAAAACGGGAAGGATCAGCATTTCCTCAAAAGCCATCCCCGTTTCCTTGAGGATTTGAGGCACTGAACTCGGTTGAATCCGGTAGAGAATTGAACTTTCTGAGCGAATGGTCAAGCCTTCTTTTGACGGTAAATTTTCGGTGATGGCTAGGTTCAGCGTCCGAATTGGCACCCTGACCAGCATAGTTGTAAATGGATTAAACGATACTAAACCTGGAGGTCTAACATTGTCTTGGATACGGCCAAAAGTGCGTTTCACTCCAACCTGATCTGGCATGACTGTTGCGCAGCTGGTCATGAATATGGCGGCCAAAATCAGCAGGGCGTTTCTTAGCTTTGTCATGTGTTGTGTTTTTTATGTTAAATTAAATAGGATCAAAAAAAAATGTAATGCTATTTAATAAGATAGTAATACTATTAAAACACACAGCAAAGACATTAGTTCAATTCATTGTAAGAATCTCGGGATTACGGTATCTTCAATTCCCGATCCAACCAAACTGCCAACTGCCTCCTCGTAACCCTTTCCTGCTCCAGCCCTGTATTTTTCACCTTGAATCCCATATCCTTTAAATATTTCACTACCACAGCTGCACTCAAAACACCCTGTTCGGCCACTCTCAAACCTGGGCGAAACTGATCCAAGAATTGTTGCAACTCCGGTTGCTCAACCAATTTATCCGGGTAAAAAAACATTTCATTTGCCCAATCCACTGCTTTCGGCTCCGCCCTGATCCAGCCGCGCACACAGGCCCTTTGGATGGCGCGAAAATCGGGGTCTTGGGGCCTGATGTCGGTTAGCGGGAACACATAGGCACCCGCAGCAAGCAATGTTTCTTGCAAGGCGGGAACCTGCACTTGCCGCGCCTGAATGCCTTTTTTTACCACCATGGCTGCTGCTGCACCTGCCGCTTGCCCGATGCCTAGTACGACGGGCTGCAAACGGGTACACCCATTGACCATGTGGGACACGCTGATGCTTTTTTCGGCCACGATCAATCCATCCATCTGTTCGGGGATCAAGCAGGCATAAGGCACCGTGAAGGGTGGAATTTGGTAGTAGTTCTTTTCGTTGGTTACCGCCAGGTTTTCTTCATGGTGGTGATCGATGGGGTAATTGCCCACGGCGATGCCAATTTTGTAAAAAGCCTTGCCCCCGGGAGCGTAGGGATCCAATAGGTCATTCATGGTAAAAAACTGGAGGCCTTTGACCCGCCGGGCTTCGCGGTGATAAGGGATGAAGGGTAGGCTGTCGACAGTACCAAATTCATTGTACAAACCCAAGTGGCTAAAACCTGCTTTGTTTTGCAAAAACCAGACGTAAGCCAGGGTCTTTGTTTTGGCCTTTTGCAGTGCTTTTTGTCGTTCCGAGGGGTTTAGTCCGATTAAATTCAGGTAAGTATCATTGCCTTTGAGCGGCCAATTGATCATGTATTTGTTGTTGGGCAATTTGCCATACGTGATCAAGGCGGCGCAAGCATGGCGGGCATTGGCGGGGTCGGGGCAAACCTCCTTGCAGGTACATTCAAAATCGCTCAGGTCATAGCCCACAGGTTTGGGCAACAGTGGCGCTTTCCCCGTGCCATAATCCTTCAGAATGGCTACGTAGGTAAGGTCTTGAATGTTTTCGGCCTGGCGCTCCAGAGGGGCAAGCTCCTCTCCGGTCAAACTGCGCGGATCTTGCCCGATGTAATGTTCGCAGCCTGCAAAGGCCAGCACATCGCCCAATTCGGTGGCATCAATGGTGATTTTGGCGTGGATCTCCAGCTTTTTCCCTACGGTATTTTCAAAAACCATTCCAGTCACAGCATTTCCCGATTTCAAAACCTGGATTGGAAAATAGCCATGTATGCGGTTTAATTTGGGGTATGGGTCGAGCAATTGTTTAAAAATTTGATTGCCTACGGCAGGTTCGTATTGGGTTTCGCTGACCCAGCCCGTGGCCAGGGCTTTGGGGCCACCGTAATGTTGTTCCAATTTGCTGCGGAATTCCCCCCAAATGCCCGATGGCATTTTGTGGTTGCCATCGATGGCACTTACCCCTGAAGCAGTGAGCATTCCACCCAGCCAGGGTGTTTCTTCTACCAGGATGACTTTGCGGCCCATCCGTGCGGCTTGTAGCGCTGCGGCAGTACCGGAGGCACCTCCTCCTGCGATCAGGATTTCGGTTTTGAGGATTTGGGGGGATTGTGCCAACAGAGTTGTACCTATACAACAAGGGAGGAGAAAAAGCAAAGGGAGGATTCGCCACATGATTTTGTCCATTTGAAAGGTGATCGGAGGTAAAATAGCGCAAAAGTTGAATACCTCCATTCATATGGACTATTTTTTGGCCTCTAATGCTTAGCTTGAAAAAGTAACTCACATTACGCAGTAGCAGCTTCGCTGCGTATTTTTCACCACGACGACACGACGGGCACGACGATTTACGCACTTCGTGCGTTTTGAACACGACGCAAGCGTCGTGTAATGCGGAGCAGATCGTCGTGTTCGTCGTGTCGTCGTGGTGAAAAAAGATTTGGCGCAGCCGAATCAAAAAAATTGGGTTTGCGCAAGTGATAAATTTGTTGATCCTGTGACTGCGTAATGTGAGTAAGTAAGCTGAAATGCTTATTTTTATTCAAAAGTTTCGCAATGCACACAAGTCAATTTGAAGGAACACTCAGACTGAACTTTCCGAAGAATGTAATCAATGACAAATGGCTTTTTGAATTTTGCCAGTTAAACCGGGAATTAAAAATAGAGCGCAACTCGGCGGGAGAAATCATCATTATGCCTCCAACAGGAACTCAAACAGGAGGCTGGAACTCCGAATTCAATACGGAGTTAGGTATTTGGAATAGGAAACATAAACTTGGAAAGACCTTTGATTCTTCCACTGGCTTCAAATTACCTACTGGTGCGACTTATGGCCCAGATGCGGCGTGGATGCCACATGAGAAATGGAACGCCTTAAGCGCTGTTCAAAAAAGAAAATTTGCCCCGGTTGTACCCGATTTTATCATGGAATTGCGCTCACCTAATGATCGATTGGAGTCAATCCAGGAAAAAATTGCTGAATTTATGGAATTTGGCTGCCAACTTGCCTGGCTGATTGATCCCATTTTGCAAAAAACCACGGTTTATCAAGTAGATGGCCAGGAAGTAGAAGTGCCTTTTGATCAGGTCTTGAACGGGGGTAGTGTTTTGCCCGGTTTTGAAGTCAAATTGGCTGACTTATTCCAATAGCCTACCACCAGGCGTATTTCCCCTTTTGCACCACATCCGTCACCTGCAAATCGGCCTGAACAAACACCTCTCCAGCTTTGTCTTTCCGCAAAACCTCCATTTGAAAGGGCATTTTTTGTTCCTGAAAAATGCGATAGTCGCTCCAGCGGAGGGCAGTTTGCCATTCCTGCCAGTTTTCACTCCACAAACTCAGTTCTTCCAATTCTTGTTGATCGTTGATTTTGGCTTTTAAAAAAAAGGGCTGGCCATCCAGGGTGCAAGTAAAGGCCAAGTCATCATCCACCTTTGCTTCACTCCATTTGAACGGGTAAAACAACCACCATTGGGGCTGCCAAACTGCGGCAGCGAGACTGTAAAAAGCATTGCGCTGTGCCAAAACTTGGGGCAGCGCTTCCTTTTTCCAACGATAAGGAAAAGTAGACAACAACCAGCGGGTGCTGAAGCCCTGGGATTCTCCGTATTGCTCGGTAGCTTTGACCGACACCATAAAGGCTCTGGTGATGTCGGCATACCAAACCATGGTCAAGGGCTGTAGGGTAAAAAAAGCCTTGATTTCAGCGGGGTGCCATTTGCCTTTGGAGCTGTTTCGTACAATTCCTTTCATGCGTAGGCGTACTCGGGGGTTGGGCTCTGCGTGGGTTGGGTTGCTTTGGGTGAGGTAGTTGAGCCAGGATTGAGGGGATTGATCTTCTTGAATGGTCGGGGCTTCAATGGAGGATTGTGCAGCTTCCCAGTTCTGCTTGGCACGGGGGCGTACCAACAAACGAAAGAGGCCACTGCCTAGTAAGTCCAATAGTAGCCAAGCGGTGATGAAATAAGTGATCTCGGGTAAGTAGTATAAAATCTTGGACATGCTGGAGGATTTCAATTTAGCCAAAGGCACTAGTGAGCCCATAGGCGATAGCATTCTAAGGTGTTCTAAGGTGCCTAAGGTGGTTCAAAAATGAGCCTAGAATGGTCCCGAAAATTTCCTTGGTATTTAAATTGAACCACCTTAGGCACCTTAGAACACCTTAGAATGCTACACATCAATGATGCTTGGTAGTAATGGATCTGATAATCAATCCTCCACATCCGCCGTTTCCAGCGCCGGAGCATCCACTGCCTCTGTTTCGATCTCATTCAACTCCACCCGCAAGTTGCCAATGATGAAATCCTGGCGCTCGGGCGTGTTTTTGCCCATGTAGTAGGACAACACATCATCGATGTCGGTACTCTCGGTAATGATCACCGGTTCGAGGCGAATGTCAGTTCCTATGAAGGCCGAAAACTCGTCTGGAGAAATTTCACCCAAACCCTTAAAGCGGGTGATCTCCGGTTTGCCGCGCAGTTTTTTGATGGCGGCTTGTTTTTCAGCTTCGGAGTAGCAATAAAAACGCTGCTGCTTGTCGCGCACCCGGAAAAGTGGCGTCTCCAGGATGTACAAGTGATTGCCGCGGACCAATTCAGGGAAAAACTGTAGAAAGAAAGTCAACATCAAGAGGCGGATGTGCATGCCGTCCACGTCGGCATCGGTGGCGATGACTACGCGGTTGTAACGGAGGTCATCCATGCCGTCCTCGATGCTGAGGGCGTGCTGGAGCAGGTTGAATTCTTCGTTTTCGTAGACCGTTTTTTTGGTCAAACCATAACAGTTGAGCGGTTTACCCCGCAAACTAAACACGGCTTGCGTTTGGACATCCCGCGCTTTGGTGATGGACCCACTGGCCGAATCCCCCTCGGTGATGAACAAAGTGGTGGCCAGGCGCATGTCTTCCGCAACTTTTTTGGTGGAGTCGCTGAAGTGCAGGCGGCAATCGCGTAGCTTTTTGTTGTGCAGATTGGCCTTTTTGGCGCGCTGGTTGGCCAGTTTTTTGATGTCGGCAATCTCCTTGCGCTCCCGTTCCGATTGTAGGATGCGCTTTTTTAGGGCATCGGCTATTTCGGGGTGTTTGCGCAGGTGATTGTCGAGGTGTTCTTTGATGAAATTGCCTACGAAGGTGCGGATGCTTTGTCCTCCTTCTGGGGCCGTATTGACCGAACCCAGTTTGGTTTTGGTTTGGGACTCGAAAACTGGTTCTTCGATCCGAACGCTCACTGCGGCTACAATAGACCCCAGAATATCGGTTCGATCGTAGTTGGCATTGTAAAATTTCTTCACGGTTTCCACCACCGCTTCCTTGAAGGCATTGAGGTGGCTGCCACCTTGGGTTGTATTTTGACCATTGACAAAGGAGTAGTACTGCTCACCATAATGGTTGCCGTGGCTCATGGCCACTTCCATGTCTTCGCCCTTGAGGTGGATCAGCGGGTAACGCAGGTCTTCGTTTTTACTTTTGCGCTCCAAAAGGTCGTAAAGGCCATTTTTGGAAACGATGACCTGCCCGTTGTAGTTGAGTTTTAAGCCTGAATTGAGGTAAGCGTAATTCCACAGCTGGTTTTCAAGGTGATCGCGATGAAAACGGTAATTGCGGAAGATGCCATTGTCGGGTTTGAAAGAAACCAGGGTACCGTTGGCTTCGTTGGTTTTTGTGACTGGGTGTTCTTTAAGCAGTTCACCTTGTTTGAACTCAGCGACTTTCATCTGGCCTTCGCGTACGGCTTTGACTAGAAAATAATCCGAAAGGGCATTGACGGCTTTGGTACCTACCCCGTTCAAGCCCACGGACTTTTTAAAGGCTTTGGAGTCGTATTTACCGCCCGTATTGATTTTGGACACGCAGTCGATGACTTTACCCAAGGGAATTCCCCGGCCGTAGTCGCGGATTTCGGCGGAGTTTTCCTCTATCTTGATGTGGATCTCCTTACCGTGTCCCATCACGTATTCGTCGATGCAGTTGTCCAACACTTCTTTGAGCAAAATGTAGATGCCATCATCCGAAGAAGCTCCGTCACCCAGCTTGCCAATGTACATCCCCGGACGTAACCGGATGTGCTCTTTCCAGTCTAAAGAGCGGATGTTGTCCTCGTTGTAACTCACTTGCTGTTCTGCCATGTGCTCCGTTGTTAAATAAATATTAAAAACTACTGCAAATCAGTTCAAAAGAACGAAAAGAGTGGTATTTTTGCGTTAAATATACGGCAAAAAAACTTTTTATAGCAACAATTTGTTGTTTATTTTTAATTTCATCAGCTTGAACCGAGAAAATTTATACCGTCACCCTGCCATGCGCAACCTGCGCAATGCCATCCTTCGGGAGCTGCGGATGCAGTTCGCCATGAGTTTGGTCTTGCTGGCTTTTGGTTCTGGATTGTGTGTGTTGACCTTTAAAATCAGCATTGTTTTTTCCATCATTGGTTTGGGCTTGAGTATGGTGGGCGGCAAATTGGTCGTAGATACCACCACCAACCTACGCATCGACAACCACCTTTTGCTCAATTACCTCCGCTATCAGCCCCAACATATTGTGTGGGTTTATTCAGTCATTACCGAACGTGCTCCCTTTGGCATTCACCTGTTCCGCAAGGGCACCTTGCACTTCAAGCTAGCAGATGGAAGTGATTATACGGTTGGCATGCAAGCTAGCAAATTAAAACTGGTTAGCAAATTCCTCATGCGCCTGCTGCCCCACGCTACTTTTGGTTACACTGTAGATCGGGAGTACACATTCCGCGTGAGCCCCGAGCGTTTGCGCAAGGATGAGAGCAAAGAAGACGATAGCGATTTTAATTTCTAGTCCTTGAATACCCTCTTCCAAAAAACTGGCGATAACCAAAACTCAAGGCCAGCAGCAATCCGGCAAAAATCAATACCACTCCTGAAAAAGGCATGCTGATAATGGCGAAGATCCGGGTACGATCTACCAGCCACATCAAACCTATCGTAGCAGCAATTAGCATGAGCAATCCCGATAGTTTGTCAAATCCGGGGATATAGCTCAAATCCACGTTGCGGCGCACAATACTCAAAGTCAAAATCATGGATACGATGGGCAAAACCTGGGTGTAGATGTCCATGTTCAAAATGCTGGTGCGTTCGAATAAAAATATATACACATTGAGAGATAGCGCAAAAATACCCGGCACTGCACTCAAATAGATGATGGCAGAATACAGGAATTTCCAGGGGGCATCGCGGCCTTCCACTCCGGCTACCCAGGCCAAGATCAAAGCCGCCATAGGCAAAATAGCAAAATACAGTACTATTGATTCGGGATGGTTACCCAGGTACGTGAGTAGGTCATTCAAGGTCATGTTGCAATGATTTTGATCTGGAATAAACCCAAAGATATAAAGTCTAACAGGAAATTAAAATGGTGACTGCGGCCCGATGTGTTGTAAAGGCTCTACAACCAGGATGTGGTCGTCAACAATATCGACCACCCGCACCGAGTCGCCCGGGCGAATTTCGACTCCAATGGAAATAGCATCGAGGGCATAGGGTGCTTTGCGCAAATTGAGGTGCACGCGTCCCAGGCCTTCCTGATGGGGTGGAATGTATTGCAAGACCTCGCCAGTACTCGTAAGGGCTTCCTGGTAATTGAATTCAGGTCGATTGGAGGGAACGATCTTTTTTACGGGCTTGCGCAAACGCAGAACCAGGTAAGGAAACAGCCCAGCAAGAATACCAAAAGGCAGCCCATCCAATACAGAAATCAACAAGCCTGGCTCCCAAATGTGGGCCAACAAACTCGTCCAGGCCCAAAAGGTGAAAAAGGTAAGGATGAAGCGGGCACCGGTAATTTTAGGGCGGGTATCGCCGTGATCCTGCTCATCGTTGAAGAACTCCATGATCAAAAAAATACTCAGCAAGATGGTAAACACTACCGCAGCTACCCACAGCAGTTGTTCTGCCCAGGTGAGTTGAAGGAATGCGGGAATAAATAACCAAATCTGCATAGTCTTCTCAATCTTAAAACACGTTCATGAAATTTTCCCTTGCTTTTCGACAAAAGTAGATTACTTATGCCACACCGCGCCCTTTGTATCGACCAATGGGCAAGGATTTTCGCTGAAATGGAGTTCTACTCCCTTTTTCAACCGATTCAAGTTTCTTAACAACACTGAGTCAGGGAATATTCTAACTGGTCTATCTTTTTTCTCAAAACTGGCTGTTTTCACTAGTCCTTATTCTCGGTAGATTTGTAAAAAAATAAACACATGAAGCCGAAGACTTCCCGCATTGAACCCAGTCGTTATGCCAAGCGAATGCGCAACGACGAAGAGACCATTCATACAATTCTGGATGAATCCCTGGTTTGCCACGTATCTTATCTATTGGGGGAACAGCCGTTCATCATCCCAACGTCCTATTGCCGAGTAGACAACACCATTTATTTGCACGGCTCGGTAGGTAGCCATTTTTTCATGCAGATGGCCAAGGGCATTCCGGTTTGTATTGCGGTGACCTTGATTGATGCATTGGTGCTGGCGCGTTCGGTTTTTCACCACTCGCTCAATTATCGCTCGGTGGTCGCTTTTGGCACCACCCGTTTGGTGGATGATCCAGCGGAAAGATGGATGGCTGCCGAACGTTTCACCGAACACGTCATCCCGGGGCGCTGGAATGACGCCCGACAACCCTCGGAGAGTGAGTTCAAAAAAACGATGTTCATTGCCGTTGAAATGGAGGAAGTATCAGCCAAAGTACGCGACCAAGGCGTGGGGGACGATCCTGAAGACATGGACGCACCAGTTTGGGCTGGATTGTTGCCTTTAAAGCTAAATGTTGGTATCCCACAACAAGACGAGCAACAGCAGCCTAACATCCCGGTGCCCGACTACATTAGCCAGTACAAACGTTGAAAAAACGCCAACGCTTTTCCCCTGATCCTCGTCTTGTGTTAAAGTAGCTTCCTATTCCCACTTCACCTTGTTTAAATGCTTGGTTTTACAGCGAATTGCGGTATTTTTACCAATACTACAACTACACAGGATGTTGCGACAGGTGTTTTTACTGCTGGTGATGACGACGGTATGGGGGAAGCTCGCTGCTCAGGATACCTTATTGTATTGGCCAAAGCTGGAATTGGGCATGAACATTACCCAAACCCTCGCTGGTTTTTTCAATTCCGGGGGTCAGGGTTTGCCAACTGATCCTTACTTGTTCAGCCTTAAAATTCCTAGTGCTCGCAGTACTTTTCGCGCGGGTTTCAATGCCCGTTTGCGCAATCGAGAAGAAGCCACCAATACGGGCCAACGCCTGATCAATGAGCGGGATTTTCACCTGCGTGCAGGACTGGAATGGCGAAGGACTTTGACTAAAAAATTCAGCTTTTATTACGGTCTTGATGCCATCATGCGCTATCAACAGGAAGATGTTGATTTCAATACCAACGGTGGAACGATTGAACTGGGCAGCAACAGCACTGGTTTTGGTGGAGGCCCTTTGATGGGTTTGATGTTTCACCTGACGCCCAAAATCATGCTGAGTACCGAAAGTAGTTTGTATGGAATGGCGAGTTCGGGGAAAGAAAAGGATCAGACCGATCCGGGAGTCCCTCCGACCGAGCAGAAGATCCGGCAGTTTGAAATCCTGCCTTCGATACCGAATTCTTTGTACGTGTTTTTCCGCTTTTGACCATGCGCTACCCGACGATACTTACCGCAAGCCTGTTCATTGGCCTATTGATGGCAAACGTGTTGAGTGCTCAAAACGAGCCAGATCGTTTTTTGCCCGCTGGGGGATACAAGGTGATGGGATTCAATACTACCCCGCTGTTGGTGCAGCTGATTCCCTTTAACCGTTCAGATCCACGGGTAACGGGGCCTTATTATGTGAATTGGCGGAGTTACGTGCAAAAAAATGACAAATTGAAAGGCTTTAAAATAAGTCTGGGTGTTGATCTTTCTGATACAGATGATGCAAGTCCAGTCCAAGCATTTTTCAATGTTCGCCTGGGGTTTGAAAGTTACCGACGCATCAACCCCCGTTGGGGCTACACCCGAGGGTTTAGTGGTTATTACAGTACTGGCGATTTTAATACTCCAGGTTCTAAACCCAACGATGAAGTTTTTTTAGGCGGCGGACCACATTGGGGTGTCGATTTTTTCGTTTCTCCTAAAGTGAGTCTTTCGCTGGAAACTGCGCTTGTTTTAGGAATGACGGGCGTGGGGGCCAAATTCGAGTTCATTCCACCAGTAGCCCTCAATCTCAATTTTTGGTCGCCCAAACAAGAGCGTCGTTACAATAATGAATAATTCTTTTATAGCTCAATAACCACCTGTCTTATGAAGAAAATTACGCTACTCTCTTTACTCACGATTGGCCTGATTATCGGCTTGACTGCGTGTTATGAAGAAATGGAATTTGAGGATTCCCTGGCGGAGCCCAATTTGCCGGATCAGGTGATGGATTATGCGTCCTTACAGATGCCTGAGCACATGAAGAACACCTTCTTGAGCTTTAGCAACAATATTTTTGGGCAGCCTGGGGTAAAACCTAATCCAGGACTAATGAACAGCCCCAATGTTATCAATCCTAATCTGATCAATAATACTTTCGTTACTTTAGGCCCTCCCAATCCGGTGGTCAGTAACCATGGGGCAACTCTAGGTCGAGTGTTGTTTTACGATACCCGTTTGTCCATCAACAATTCGATCTCTTGCGCCTCCTGCCACAAGCAGGAGTTGGCCTTTTCGGATAACGCCCAATTCAGCAAGGGCTTTGGGGGCAAAATCACCCCGCGCAACTCGATGGCCATCATCAATTCCGGCTTGAACCACAACCTGTTTTGGGATTCCCGCGTACATTCCGTGACGCAACTGGCCCTGGAGCCCGTACGCAACCACATCGAAATGGGCATGGAATCGATGGAGGTATTGGAAAAAAAATTAGCGGCAACCAACTTCTATCCCGAACTTTTTGCCAAAGCTTATGGCAAATCAGCGATCAACAGCACCAAAATTGCGGATGCGATGGCCCAGTTTGTTTGTTCCATCATTTCCAGCAACTCCAAATTCGACAAAGGGGTGGCCAGCAATTTCAACAATTTCACCGAACTGGAAAAAATGGGCCGTGCCCTGTTCTTTAGTTCCAAAGCCAAGTGTTCAGAATGCCACGCGGGAAGTAATTTTTCCGCACCCGACAATCCCCATTCCAACGATCCTTATGGCTCACCTGAAATTGGTGGGACTGCGGTGATTGGTCTGGAGCTTTCGGCCAAAGACAAAGGCAAGAACAATGGCAGCTTCCGCATTCCCAGCTTGCGCAACGTGGGCCTGACCGGACCTTACATGCACGATGGTCGTTTTGTTAGCCTGGATCAAGTGGTTGATCACTACAACAGTGGCATTCAGGCTCATCCTGAGCTCGACCCCAAATTCATCGACAAGGATGGCAAGCCGCTCAAAATGAACCTGAATGCGATTGAAAAGAAAGCGCTCGTGGCTTTCCTCAAGACCTTGACCGACGAGTCGATCACCAAAGATGCCCGCTACGCCAATCCTTTTAATTGATCGGGTTTGGCTTCAATAGATGGAGTAAACTCTGGCGTTCGTTCGTTTTTAGATTGATGACATCAAACTTGCGGGCACAGTTGAACGAGCCCATATCCGAGTCACTGTTGATCAGAACAGCGCCCATCAAAATAACGTAGCGGCAATTGTACTGGGTTGCCGCTACCAGCTCTTCTATCCGACGGTCGATGGCCTCATAAATGACTTCGGTGGCCTCTTTCAGTGGGATCGCCGCGCTCAGGACGCGCTCTTTTTCCTTCAGCAAAATTTGCTCAATGGTATTCATCTGGTAGTCCATGTCGGTCACATTCCCGGCAGTAACCTGGCCGTTGATCAGTTTGTTCAGCGCCCCCTTGGCCGCGCCACAACATCCCGAGTTTTTGCTTTGCCCAATCCGGTGAATTTCTCCAAAGGCACCATTTTTGGATACGCCCACGTGTGGTCCGTAGTACACAAACACTGCCCCATCGTCGGGTACATGGCTGGCAAAAGCGCCCATCCCGGTAAGCCCGGTGAAAGGAAATCCATCCAGGCCGCCCATTTTAAAAGGGCCTAAAAACTCGTGGGCACGGGCAGGGTACTGGATGCTGTTGACATCGTCGCTACAAATGCTATCGGCCAGCATGACTTGTCCTGGCTCCAGGTCTAATGTTTCCTCCACAAAATCGATCAAGCGATTGACCCCATCAATGGTGGTGATGGCGTCATGATAGTATTGGCGGATGATGGCGAGTTTTTCGCGTTTTTTCATAATTGGTGGTTTTAGGCTTGATTTGGGGCATCAAGCAATTTTAGGCAACTTTGTACTGGCCTAAAGATAATATACCCGTTTTCACTCCAGCCTAAAACCAGGTACTATTTCAAACCTACCACTATTTTTTGATGGTACAATTGGTGTTGTTCGGTTTTGATACAAAGAAAATACACTCCTTTTGGGAAGCCTGATACCCGAATGGAGATTGGCGTATTTGGGTTTTCAATTTCTTGTTTGAACACTATTTGGCCATAACTATTGTACAAAAAAAGTTCAGCCGCTGCATCCAAACCGCGTTCTAAAAACTGCACATTGATTTGTTCTTGAGCTGGATTGGGAAACACCAGGATGCGTTCAATCTTTTTCGGGTCTGCAACCGCGGTCGCAACGTTAATGCTGGAATACCGTTTGAAAAAAGCCCAGATCAGTTGACTTGCATTGAGGTCTTGGTTGGTATTGCCGAACGGTAAATTCGTTGGCGCGCCTGGCCAGGTATGGCCTCCATTGGTGATTTTGTAAAAAATGACTTCACTCTTGTTCGTCCCATTACCATAGACATATTGCTCCGCCGTGGATCCGTCATTGGCATTGGTATTGGGAATGGGTGTAATGGTGGGTGTTTTGGTACATTTGTTTCGATCCACCCACCATTTGATGGTTGTTTCTACGGGAGGGATGCCAATCGTGCCGTTGTAATTGACCAGGGGATCGGTAGTGCCGTGGAAATGAATCAACGGCAACCCCGTAGGCAGGGGGCAATTGTTTTGCAAGTTGGTGCTCATGTTGCCCGAAACTACACCTATCGCTTTGAGCGGGATGGCACAAGCCAGTCGGTACGACATAAAACCGCCCATCGACATGCCCGTAGCAAATAAGCTATTGTTGATGGAATAGTCTTTTTTCAAGGAATCAACCAGGTGGCTCAAAAAATTAACATCCTTGTCTCCGGTGAAGCTCCAGGAGCCGCCAATGGCGTTGGGGTAGACCACGATAAAATTTGCGGTATCGGCAATTTTATCAAACTGGGAATAGGTTTGTTGTTGGGCTGCGTTGGAATTGAGGCCGTGCAAATTCAAAATCAGTGGGTAGCGGGTACTCGGTTTGTAGTTTTTGGGCAGGTGTACAATGTAGTTGCGGTACTCGCCCTGGTCAAAAATGGAATCTTTTTGGCTAAAAAGGGCAGTGTAATTCAGCCAGATCATCAAAAAGAGTAGGGTAAATTTTAGGGTCTTCATGCCATGTTATTTCGGGAATGAGCAATGGCACTTGGACTGGGTTTGGGGATGATGGTTTAATTCAGGTCGCACCACTACTTCCAGTACTTTACTAGAATCTCTTCCTCATTGGAAAAGAGCATATAGTGTCAGGACTTGGGCAGGGTTTGGCCGTTTTTGATGAGGGTGATGATGGTCATTGCTTTCTTGTTCGGTCATGGCGCGTGGTGGTTCTAGATTTTTCCAGCAAAGTGTGTTATTGCGCGGTAAAAGTCTAAATCGTCGAGAAAAAAGGGATTTATTTCACACAAAAAAGCCAATATAATTAATTGAAAATGAATATTTTCCATTTTTTACTGTCCATTTATATAGATTTTTTCTCGAAAAAGTCCATTTATTTCACATTTTTTGGACAGTAAAATATTTTCGGTCACGATATGTGCCTTCATATGCTAAAATCCCTTCATCAACCATTTGGTAGATGAGTTTTCTAATTTTATTGATTGGAATTTCCAACCCAATTCGCTGCTGAATTTCCCCAGTAGAAGAAGGCTGATAAATTCCTAAATCGTGCAAAATCAACTCTCTCAATCGATGAGGTTCAATTGTTTTCAAAGTTGTTTTACCTTTAAAATTGGCTTTTTTAAGAAAGTCAGGATTGACAAAATATTCAGTCCCTCTCGTTTTGCCTTTGGATTGAATAATCCCCAGTTCGATTAATCTTCCCAACCAATGTCGAATAGCATTCGGTTGATCAGGAAATTGAAGTACTTCCGAAAACTCCAGTGCAGAAAGGCTATTGTGTTGGGCAATCAAGCCTAGGCAAATTAATTCTTTTTGAGTCAATTGAAACTCTTCTGCAGCTCTTTTGATAAAGGAAAGTATGTCGGGTTTGCTGATTCTACGCTGTATGGTCAGTTGCACATAATCATCCCCTTGAAAAGGAATCGGAACAGGTTTTCCGCTGGTCAGCAGCAATTCAAAAATTTTATCAATGCCCGATCCTTCCTTATCCATCAGGTGTAAATCATAGAACACTTGGGCCAGTTTTTCATTCCGGCGGGCATTTTTATGCAGGATGTTTTGGGGGGTAATACCAATAGGGAATAAGCCAGGGTTGACTACTTCCAATCGATCTGGATAAAGGTTGATGTACACATCGCCACGCATTGTGTAAGGGCGATGCACTAGCGCATTGGCCATTAATTCACGCACAACCGCTTCTTCATAATTGGAAACGAAACGGCGAAACATTCCATCTGGTACGTCTACACCTTCTTTCCAATCGGGTATTTGAGTCCAAACCGCCTCAATGAGTTCTTTGGGGTTGAGCGAATGATCATCCCATAAAAGGCGATTGACTTTTTCACCACGCTCATCAAATTTAAAAAATTGGATAGTTGGTGCATATGAGAGGTTGGATCGGTCGTTGCGCTTGCCAAGCCAGAGCACCCCTAGATTTGTCAAGACATCGCCATCTACAAAATGATAATGATCCAATAGCTCTTCTATGGATTTGTCTTTGACATGTCGCGAGACTCTCTGAGAAGCTTTAATGTCTCGTACAAAATTATCCAGTTTTTGTTGATCAATTCGATCTTTAGATATACGGGTTCGCTTAGTTTCCCATATAAAAGAAGGTTTATCGGTAAATAACCTGGACAATTCATCTGGTAGTAGTGGCATACAAGTATCGGCACTGCGATAATAATACTTTCCATCGCTGGTGCTGGCAATGGTAGAGGAACTGGGTAGAATCTTTAATTCAATGAATTGCCCTCCATTCTCAGCAGTTTGAATAGTTGCGTTTACCCCTACATTGACAGTATGCTCAGAGATTTTCTTTCTGATTTTAAAAGGAAGATCAGGATCAATGATTTGGTTGTTAAAAGGGGAAGCCTCTTTATCTTCGATTCCAACTAGAATAACTCCTCCCCGTGAGTTGGCAAAGCAAACACAGTCTTTGGCTAACTCTGCCCAGTCGGCTGTTTTGCCCATCACTTTGCGTAGCGATTTTTTTTCGGTATATTGTCCTTCCGTCATTCTCCTACCCATTTAAAGACCATACAAACATCGGCAAAAGATTTCAGATTTTTTCCCTGGTTTTAATAAAAAACAATTAGCACCCTGAACTCACTTCCCCCCTTCAACCTCCCGCTCATACCGAACCCGTTCCAGAATAGAATTGCCAAAAATACACAGCCCTGAGTTAAAGACGCAAAGGGAAATCGTGCCAGCAGGCACCCATTCCATCCAGGATGCGCCCGAGGCTTTGAGCATGGCCGATTCCGCCACCAGGCAGACCCCAAACCCGAGGATAACCAGACCCAGTGGAGCCTGGATCATCCAATTGCGGTAGTGTTTGTTGTTGTTCATGACTAAAGATATATAAAAAGCGCTTAAATCGCCCGCATCTTGTTCCCCTTCGCATCATGCGTCACTTCAGCCAGCCCCAATGCCTCCATCAGCGGCGGAACGTACATGCCAAAACGGCCACGATAGCCTTTTTTCAAGCCATACCACCCTCCTACCGGGTTGTTTGCGGCACGGCCCCAGGCTTCTACGGTACCTTCTTTGGCGGGTTTTTGCTCATCAGCACTGCCGAGTTCCATCCAGTCGCCGTGGGCTTTGAGCATGGCATGCAGGTCTTCCAGGCAGCGGATATCGTAGTGCAAAACGGTTTTCCCTACGGTACAGACCAAGATTTCTTTACCGTCTTTTTCATCCACGTGCATGGTGTATTCACCGGACAGCGGTGGAGTTTTAAGCAACATCGGGTTGGCTTTGCTGCCAATTTTGTCTTTCATGATATTGGGTTTTAGAGATGAATCAAATGGCGTGCATTTTTTCGGGTTTTCCACAAAATATTAAAAAGAAAGGATTTAATCCATTGTTAACCTGCAATTTGATCCAACCACCAATTCGCTCTGGCCCCACTAATGCCACTACTGGAGCAAGTCCCCTCCCCCCGCAATTCCTGCACGATGCTTTCAATCAAAGGTTGTTGGACATGCTCTGGGTAGGGAATCGGATATTCCACCAAACCCTCCGCCGTTTCTACCCGAATCGGCGAATCGTTGAAAAAAGCAAAGCTGATTTTGCCTTTCGAACCGATGATTTGGGTTTTATCGGTGCGCTGCTCCGGGTTGACCGTAAAGCACCAGGTGCCCGAGCCCAATACCCCTGAAGCAAATTCAAAATTGGCCACCACCATATCGTCCGCAGCATACAGCCCCGCCTGGTTGCGTGCCATGCCCTGCACCTGATGGATGTCGCCCAACAAATACTCCAAAAAATCCACTTGGTGAGAAGCCAGATCGTGGAAATGCCCGCCGCCGGAAATGTCGGGATTGACCCGCCAGCGCGGCTGAGGGTTTTCCGCAATTTCCTCAGCTTGTGGTGGATTGTGGATGCGCAGGTGCACAAAACGAATGTCGCCAATGACGCCAGCGTGGACCAATTCCCGAATTTTGAGGAAATTGGGTAAGGCCCGTCGATAGTAAGCTACAAAAAGCGGCATCCCGGTTTCCAGGCTCACCTGGTTCATTGCTGCGCACTCAGCGCTGTTCATGGCCATCGGCTTTTCCACATACACCGCCTTGCCCGCGCGCATGGCCCGGATGGCATAATCGGCGTGGACATTGGGGGGTGTTGCAATGTAAATGGCGTTCACTTCTGGGTCTTGCAGCAGGGCATCCACATCGTCGTACCAGCGGGCTACTTGGTGGCGTTGGGCGTAATCGGCGGCTTTGACACCATCGCGGGCCATCACGGCCACCAGCGTAGAATGAGGCGTTTTGCTGAATGCCGGGCCGCTTTTTTTCTCGGTTACGTTCCCGCAGCCGATCATGCCCCAATAGATGTGGGATAAAGACATGGTACAAATTTAACGGTGGACAACCCTCGTGATTGCCCACCGCTAAAATAGCAAAGAATTACAGTTTGGCCACCGCCAGCTTATCTTTTTCCAGATAGCGGAAATTGGTATACCCCAAATACACACAGACCAAAAGCGTCACAATACTCATGTAACCCACCCAATCGTAGTGAACCAATTTACCAGAGTCAGGGTCTTTGGTCACAATGAATCCAGCCACCAACGCCGCTAGGCCACTGCCCAACTGCTGCACACTGCTGTTGAAACTTTGAAAACTTCCCCTTTGCTCCGGGTTGACCACACTGGTAATCATCGCACTGGAGGTTACGCCTCGGCCAGTTGCCACCGAAAACCAGAGGCCAAATAAGGTCAATACCGGAATGTAGGCTTGTACTGGAGGTAAGTTGGTGATGACAAAAACCATCGGCAAAGCCGAAAAGGTACAAATCATAAAAATGAGCAACTTGCCATGAACATCCGAAAGCCTGCCCAAAATGTTCGATGCAAAAAAGGCCGAAACTCCACCAACGAGATATATTAAAGGTGTGATATTTTTGGAAAACCCAACATTAAACTCCATGAAGGGATTGATAAACGGAATGATGGAAAAATGTCCAAACATGATCAATCCACTAAAAAGCAGCGCAGTGTATTGCCGGCGATCCGCAAAAACGCTCGTAATGACGTTCCATTTGCTCTGTGGGATTGCTCCTTTTGGCTGAATGTGCCCCGTCATACTTGGCAAGTACAGGATCAACAATGGAATCAATACAATCCCCAAGGTGCCCACCAACAAAAATGGCGCGTGCCAGGAAATCAAATTGGCCAAATACAAGGCGAAAGGCACCCCAAAAGTAGAAGCCAGCGCAAAAGCCGACATGATGGCGCCCATCGCCGCACCACGCCGCTCGTAAGGGAAACTATCCGCTACAATGGACAAAACCTGTGCCCCAATCAGACCGCCGAACAAACCAGCAACAGTCCGGGCAATAAACAAGGTCATAAAGGTAGGCGCAAGGCCACAAGCAATGGTGCCCACCAAAAAGCCGATGTAGGCGTAGAGCAATACTTTTTTGCGGTCGTAATGGTCTACAAAAAAAGCCGCACCAAAACCCGACACCGCCGCGCTGATGGTGTAAGCCGAAACCAGGATCGAAAATTGCTTGGGCGACAAGTCAAAATAAGGCATCAGGTAGTTCCCCAAAGGCATCAAGATCATAAAATCGAGGATGTGGGTAAAGTTTAAGGCAGCTAAAAGGATCAGGATAATCCGCTCTTTCCAGTTCATATTCTAGTAGTTGTGTTCGGGTGTGTAAATCGAGATAAGGATAGGAACACGAAAAATCCAGCTTGGGTTTCATCCGAGCTCAAGACTTTGGCTTTTTCTTTCTTTTCATACACTTTTTTTTGAAACAGTCAAATATTTTTTATCCGAGTGTGGAAAAGATGTTAGTCTTTTCCACAGTTTTGTTTTGGTTTAGTGTAAAAAAAGGGGGAAATTGGACTCCTGATTAAACCAAAAGTTTTATGATAGCCAAAGACCAAGAGACAATCGCACAACTACAAACTTATTCTTTTGAAGAGGCAGTTGCGGCAAGCACGGAATATTTTAAGGGCGACAACCTCGCCGCCAACGTATGGGTTAACAAGTATGCCTTAAAGGATTCCTTTGGCAATATTTATGAAAAAACCCCGGAGGACATGCACCGTCGCATTGCCAGTGAAATCGCACGCATCGAGTCCAGGTATCCCAACCCATTGAGTGAAGAAGCAGCCTACGATTTGTTGAAAGATTTTGCCTACATCGTGCCCCAGGGCAGTCCGATGGCTGGCATTGGCAATAACCTACAGGTATCCTCGCTTTCCAACTGTTTTGTGATTGGCAACTTTGCCGATTCTTACGGCGGGATCATCCGCACCGACGAAGAACAGGTACAACTCATGAAGCGCCGTGGTGGTGTTGGGCACGACTTGTCCCACATTCGCCCCAAAGGTAGCCCAGTAATGAACTCGGCCCTGAGTTCCACCGGGATCGTCCCCTTCATGGAGCGCTACTCCAACTCCACTCGTGAGGTAGCCCAGGATGGCCGCCGGGGCGCACTGATGCTCAGCGTATCGAGCAAACACCCCGATGCCGAAGCGTTCATCGACGCCAAGCTGGAGCAGGGTAAAGTAACCGGTGCCAACGTATCCGTCCGCATCGACGACGAGTTCATGCGCGCTGCCATGGGTGGTACACCTTATAAGCAGCAGTTCCCGGTCGATTCGCCCAATCCCAAAATGACCAAGGAGATTGATGCTTCGGCCCTTTGGGACAAAATCATCTACAACGCCTGGAAATCGGCAGAGCCTGGGGTCTTGTTCTGGGATACTGTGATTCGGGAATCTGTGCCAGATTGTTATGCTGACCTGGGCTACCGTACCAGTTCAACCAACCCTTGTGGCGAAATTCCCCTTTCCCCTTACGACAGCTGTCGCCTTTTGGCACTGAACATGTACAGCTACGTTGAAAAGCCTTTCACCCCTGAAGCGCGTTTCAATTTTGAAAAATTTGCGGAACATGCTCAATTGGCCCAGCGCATCATGGACGACATCATCGACATGGAGATGGAAAAAATTGACCGCATCATCGAAAAAATTGAAAAAGACCCGGAAGCCCGCGATCTGAAAGATGTGGAATACGAGCTTTGGAATAAAGTACGTACTGCTTGTATCGGCGGCCGCCGCACAGGTGTGGGCATCACCGCCGAAGGAGACACGCTGGCCGCTCTGGGTTTGCGTTACGGCAGCGACGAAGGCATTGAAATGTCCGTAAAAATTCACCAATGCCTGGCCCTCAATGCTTACCGCGCTTCGGTAGACATGGCACGTGACCGCGGGGCTTTCCCCATTTACGATACCCTCCGGGAGGCGAACAATCCATTCATCCAGCGTTTGGCGGCTGCCGACCCGCAGCTGTACGCCGACATGCAGCGCTACGGTCGCCGCAACATCGCCCTGCTGACCATCGCCCCTACGGGTACCACCAGCTTGATGACCCAAACGACTTCGGGGATTGAGCCAGTATTTATGGTGAGCTACAAGCGCCGCCGCAAGGTGAACCCCAACGACAAGGACGTCAAAGTGGCTTTCATCGATGAAGTAGGCGACCACTGGGAAGAATACAACGTGTTCCACCACAAATTCCTCGATTGGCTCCAGCAAAACGGCTACAACGTAGACGAGGTAACCAAAATGGGTGCCGAGGAATTGCAACCGATCATCGAAAAGTCACCTTACCACAAAGCCAGCGCCAACGACGTAGACTGGGTGCAAAAGGTAAAAATGCAGGGCGCCATCCAAAAATGGGTGGATCACTCCATCAGCGTAACGGTCAACGTCCCTGAAGATACTTCGGTGGACATGGTCAAGCGCATTTACCAAACGGCCTGGGAAGAAGGTTGCAAGGGTTGTACCATTTACCGCGATGGCTCCCGCTCCGGCGTTTTGATCTCTTCGGAGAAAAAAGACAAAAAGGGCAAAAAAGGTGCCAACGGCCAGTCTTCCAATGGCAACGGCCACGCCAAGTTTGGCGAAGCTTTCTACCCGGAACGCCCCGATCGCCTGGAAGCCAAAATCGTGCGCTTCATGAACAACGACAAGCAGTGGATCGCCGTAATTGGTCTGCTGGAAGGTCGCCCTTATGAGGTTTTCACTGGTGCCGCCGTCGATACTTTCAAGTTACCACCCTACGTGGAAACGGGCTGGGTCAACAAAGCCAAAGGGGAAGAAGATGGTCGCAACCGCTACGACTTCCAGTTCATGGATCGCGATGGCTACCGCGTGACCATCGAAGGCCTCAGCCGCAGCTTCAATAAGGAATACTGGAACTACGCCAAACTGATCTCCGGCGTGCTGCGCCTGGGTATGCCCATCCAAAAAGTGGTCGACCTGGTCGAAGGCCTCAACGCCGACGAAGATTACATCAACACCTGGAAAAATGGAGTGGTTCGTGCGCTAAAAACGCTGGTGCCTGATGGGACGAAAGCGGCGAAAGCGGAATGCCCTTCGTGCGGAGATGCACATGGATTGGTGTATAAGGAGGGATGTTTGAGTTGTGTGAGTTGTGGGTATTCGAAGTGTAATTAAAATTATTGAAAAATAAGGTGGAAAAGCCGGGTCGCAATTTAGTGTGATCCGGCTTTTTTTATCAATTCAACCGCTCCCGCGGTTTGTCGTAGAAAAAAAACAATGGTTTATGCCTCATTTTCAGCTGAGGCCACACCCTAAAATCAGGCATAAACCACTCACCATCAGATTGCATCTTTGTCCATGAGGTTTTTTATTGACGTTGCGATAAAGTGGCCGGTCATCGGCCTTAGTAAGCTCTTTTTGATACAAAATGCAAATCATCAGTTATATTTGTTGACATCATCATCAACATTCAATCCTTATTCAATGAAAAAAATCATTCTCTGCATCATGTTGGCCACAGTAATGTTGCTTGGCTGCGAGCCCAAAACCGACCCAAAACCAGATATGAACATATCATTGGCACAGTGGTCTTTACACAAAAGTTTCTTTGGTGACGCCCTTAATGGCGACTGGGCAGCCTTTGGAAGACTTTTAATGCAAAATCCAGATTCGCTGCTGCAAGGAAAACTCAATCCTGACGATTTTCCCAAAATAGCAGCTGGTTATGGCGTAAACACAATCGAGTTGGTCAATACTTTTTACTTCTCAAAAGCCAAAGACATGGCCTATTGGGAGGCTTTCAAAAAGAGATGTGATGAAGCCGGTGTCAAAGTGGGGCTGATCATGTGCGATGCCTTGGGCGACCTGGGCAATGCGGACTCAGTAGCCAGGCAAAAAGCGGTAGAAAACCACTACGATTGGGTGAAAATAGCCAAGTATTTAGGAGCCCCCACCATCAGAGTAAATGCAGCGGGAACCGGCACGGCAGAAGAAGTTGCTAAAAACGCTGCTGATGGTCTCAAAAAATTGGGCGAGTATGGCGCAAAAGAAGGAATCAACGTGGTGGTTGAAAACCATGGGGGATATTCATCTGACGGCTCATGGTTGGCTGGCGTAATGAAAGCCGTAAACCTGGAGAACGTAGGGACCTTACCCGATTTTGGCAATTTCTGTATTGAAAGAGGCCCAGACGGATGCCTGAAAGAATACGACCGCTACAAAGGCATCGCTGAACTGATGCCCTACGCAAAAGGGGTAAGTGCCAAAACCCACGTTTTTGACAAGGATGGGAACGAAGCAGAAATGGATTATGCCCGGATCCTGAAAATTGTAAAAGACGCTGGCTTCAAAGGCAATATCGGTATTGAGTTTGAAGGCACCGAGGTGTCAGAAGACGAAGGCATAAAAGCTACCAAGGCTTTGATTGAGAAGATTTTGAAGTAAGTATGGGCCATTTGCCCCACTTCTAGGGCAGAATGGTAAAAACTTCATACATTCTTGTGGTCTGGTCGGCAGCTTTCCGTTGGAGAGCTGCCGATTTGGAATAAATCCGTAACGGAAATATGCATACTTTTGGCGCCCACATGATGAAGATGAAAAGCACAGCGATTCCGGTAACAATACAAAATACAAAGTAGGCAATATTTAAAAAAAACATTTTTTCTGTCCGAAGCAGTGTCTGTCCTAGTTTGCTATTCCGCAAAATTTGTAAACGATTTTCCATCAAATTTGTACAAACCAGTATTTCTTGTTCCAATCCAAATATTTCCATTTCTGTCCTGAAGCATACTCCAAACAGCATATTTACTCATTCCGTCAATGCCGTTATAATTCTTAAACGTTTTTCCATCGTAACACCAAATTCCTCCATCACTTTCTACTGTTGAAAGTTTTTCTTCTCCACCAAACCAAATATTGCCTAATGTGTCTACCAAGATGGGGTTTCCAATTCCAACCTTCTCGGTAAAACTCGTAAAGTTTTTTCCATCGTAAATGAAATTACCGTGCCCTCTACCACTAAACCATATGTTTCCTTTTTTATCTTCAACAATATAGCGAATCCAACTATCGCCATTTGGTTTAGAACTAGTGATTGATTTCCCATCATAGAAACAAACCCCTTCCTCACCAGGTGGCATACCAGAGGCGAACCAAATGTTTCCATTGTTGTCTTCAACGATACAATCTACCATTTTAAGGTGTAAGCCATCTTTATTTACGACTTTGTCATGATTTAAAAAACGTGTAAAGTTGATTCCGCTATAACAATAGACACCGTCACCAGTTCCAAACCAAATCATTCCACTCTTATCCTCTAACATACTCCACACTGTATTTTTTGTGGACCAATCTGTGTAGTAATTGTTATTATTTATTATAGGTCTAATAGAAAATGGGATTGGAAAAGGAATAATATTTTTCCCATCATAACGGCAAATTCCGTCAGTAGTTCCAAACCAGATGTTACCATATTTGTCTTCCAAAATCGAATAAACACAATTGTTGCTTAAACCATCTTTTACTGTAAATTGGGTAAATAATTTTCCATCGTAGCAATAAACTCCTTCACCAGTCGTACCGAACCAAAGATTACCTGCTTTGTCCTGCAAACTGCAATGAATATTATCACCTTCAGTTGAACCTTGTGTCTTTAAAAGTTTCGGCTGTCCAACAGGAAGTTTTTTTATTTGGCTGTCCGCTTGTGAGTATGTCTTTGTTTGTCCATTGCAGACAGTACCCAAAAGTAGTATGGTCAGAAAAGTTAAAACTTGCATTTGTGAGCATTTTTTTTTCATTGTTCAAATTGTCTTTGAGGTTTTGTTAGTAAAGGTATGGGATGCTGATTGCCCTGTCGCTTTTTAATTGTAAAAGCTTGTAACGGATATGTAAAACGTTTGTAGGAGGCAAAAACAAATCGCAGAATTGGAAGCAGTAATGTGAGGGCGATGAAATACCCGCTTGCAAGTGCTGGTATTAGAATCACACCCTCTGATCAATTCAAGCTATTGACCAAATCGCCATATTGCCAAACCGCCCGTTGTGCGTAGTTAATTTCTACTCAGGCAAATAGTCACCCAGTAAATTCCAATCCATACTGTTTCCCCAACCGTGTCCGTGGTCGCTTTTGTTTATTGTTTTATGTTTATCACTAATTTGAAATCCGTCATAAGTTAACAATGATAGAATAGCTCCTGGTCGTAAATGTTCGCTTGCCCAACTTAGGGGTTACCTATTGTTTAGCGTATCCTCCATTACAAAAATTGCATTATTGTTTAGGTCGTAAAATCCAAACTCGTTTGTTTTCCAAGGTGTATTAATTTTCAAACTGCCTTGAGTAACCGTTCCTCTTTCTACAAGTTCGTCAAAAAGTGCAGTTATATTTTTCACATATATTCTAATTACCGAACCGCCAAGCAATGGGTCGTCGGGCGTGTCAGCGTGCCACTGTAGGTGCAAACCAATATTTTCTCTGTAAAGTACAGCGTACATTTTATCAGAGAAATAAATTTCAAAACCTAATTTTTCCTTGTACCAAGCAATATCCCTTTCAAGGTCTGCTGATGGGAGTACAGGAATGATGCTTAAGAATTCTGTTGTCATTTTTTTGATGCTTGTTTTCCAAATGAATCCTTTTCCTCAAACCACCTAAGGTTCTGGGTAAGGGAACTTATGCCCTGGCGAGAAGGAAATACTCCGGTTTTGCCAGAAAGCACCCGGTTTTTTGAAAAATTGGCTGATCTACAACCAAAGTGTGCCACTCCAAACTGCTCGAAAATCCCATAATAGAATAGTAACCCTCGCCTGGAAACGCTACCAAAGATTCCGTTCAACAGGGCCTTCATTCTTGGCATTGCATGCCGGATGAAGGCTTAGTTGTTGGCAGTTCGTTGTTTTGTCAGTTGGCAATTCATTGTTTTATATTTTTGATTTAAGCAAAAATAAAATAAATCCAATGCAAAGAATCACTGTCGCAACAACGTCAATTATCATTACTTTTTTAAGCTCTGAATTAATGCCCTTGCCGATTAAGAAGTAAAGGATAATAAATGATGTCATACTGACTAAACCAGCAATGGTTGAAATTTCATAGTATTTTTTAACTAACGCAGAAAAAATCATAAGTCCGCCAATTATTCCAAATAGGATTGCCCGGTGTCTTAGTAACAATTCATAATTCGCGTTAGGAATGTCAATTCCATAAGATTTAGAAATCTTGTCAGGAAGAAATGCTAATAGTGCTGGTAGTAGGTTAATTAAACCAGCTATTAAAAGTGCTATTCTATAAGTCAATTCCATATTTTTATGATTTCAATTAATAGTTTAGTTATTTCATATCGTCTTTTTACAATGACCGCCAAGGCGCTGGGACTTTGCGAAGTTCCGAAAAAGAATCGAGCGAAGCGAAGATTTTTTCGGAATTTTGTAAACCCGCAGTTGTGTACGAAGGGCAACCGTAGGGGGACTTTTTAAAACTGTGGTGCAGGCCGCAGCGCGTTGTACATAAAACTAGCACAGCGAGCCTTATGTACAACGTTTTGGGGCTTTGCAAAGAAGCGGAATTAAAAACACAAATGTTCAGTTTAGCACAAATGTTTATTAGAATTTCGAATGTTCAATTTATCACTGAATTCGCTTTTTTTTGCAAAAACTCTGTTAGTAGCAGCTTTTAATATCCAACTTGCAAATGTTGTCTAATATGAGTTTTTTCTTCAGCAAGATCTAACATACAGCCAGCAACATCTGCCCTTGAAATATACCATCGTGTTCCATATTTTGAGTCTGTCGATAAATGATATTTACCTTTTAGTTTACCATTTGTATAAGTAGTTGGCCTCAGAATCACCCAATCTAGATTTGATTGCTCAAGTATTTTTTCCATCTTAAGCACGTCATTATATTGAAATCGTGCAAATTTTTTATACAATAGCTCTATAACTAAATTCCGAATCAACCAAGAATATTCTTTAGGTTCGCCCATTCCAATGCCACTTATCGCTATGATGTGTTTCAAATTTGCTTGTTCCATAGCAATAGTCATATTCATAATACCTGTTGAAGTAACAGGGTCTGCTTGTTTCGGCGTTTTGCTTCCTAATGCACTTAATACAACCTCATTGCCTTTAATAACTTCTGTTACAGATTCTAAATTATAGACATCGCATTTCTTAATTATAAGATTTGGATGTTTGAGGTTAAATTTTTCAGGATTTCTTACAGCAGCAGTCACAAAGTAACCTCTTTCTAAACCTTGTTTCACTGCATTAAATCCTACACCACCTGATGCCCCAAAGATTGCAACTTTCATTTTGTTAAATTTTTAAATGTGAGTTACAAAAGTATGGAGCCTCAAAGTCTTTGATGTTGCGGAAAATCAAAAAATCAATATTTTAATCCTGCTCTTATTCTGCTATATGTTGATTGATTCATTCGAAGAAAGCTTGCAATTTGATGTTGAGGAACACGGTTGATTATTGATGGATATTGCTCTGTAAAATATTTAAATCTTAAATGTGCTGATATAGGTGTATACAGAAGATGAAATAGTTCTTCAATCTTGTATATTTCCCTTTCTGCAATTAGACGCCCGAACTTTTCAAAACCAGGAAATTTTTTATATAAATTTAATAAATCATCGTGTAAAATAAAAGAGATTGTTGTATCTTCTATTGCTTCAATCGTTTCTTTACTTTCTTTACCAGTAAAGAAACTCGTAATATTCGCCAAATCGTTTTCAATTGAAAAACAAGTAGTCAATTGATCTCCATCATAGTTATGATAATGCCTCAACAAACCAGTATTGACCCAATAAAGTGCTTTACACATTGAACCTTCCGATAATAGAATATCACCTTTAAGAACCAAGCTGGATTTTATTACTTGGTTAATAGCTTTTTCTTGCTCATTAGATAGCACAGTTATTTTTTTAATGAATTCTATCATTTGAAACTAAGCCTTTTTAGTTTGGGAAATCGTTTTAGTAAAATTGCCGCTAACGCGTTGCGGCTTTGCGAAGTTCCGAAAAAGAATCGAACGAAGCGAGGATTTTTTCGGAATTTTGTAAAACCTCAGCTGTACGAAGGGCGATCGAATGGAGAACTTTGTGCAACGCCCGCTGTAGTCCAGTCGCCCCCTAAATTTGATCAAAAAATGAAAAACTACTTTCTACTCGCTACCCTTTCTTTGTTGTGCTTCACTGCTCCTGAGCAATATCAACAACAGAGCCTCCTTGCATCGCAACCCAATATCGTCTGGATTGTCTGTGAAGACATGTCGCCACACTTAGGTTGTTATGGCGAAAAAGTGGCTAAAACGCCCAATCTTGACCGCCTTGCTACGGAGGGGGTACGTTACAGCAACGTTTTCACCACCGCAGGCGTCTGTGCACCGAGCCGCAATTCGATCATTACAGGACGGTATCAAACCGCCAATGGCGGGCACAACATGCGAACGCTAGCTGCTTCCGGGCTTGCCAAAGATGCTTACCCAGAAGGTTTTAAAGCCTATTCGGCAGTACTTCCGGTGGATGTAAAACCCTATCCCCAATACTTAAGACAAGCAGGTTATTATTGCAGCAACAATGCCAAGGAGGATTACCAGTTTGATGGCTCACCTACCATGTGGGATGAAAGCGGTAATAAAGCACATTGGCGCAATAGAAAGGATAAATCGCAACCCTTTTTCTCGATTTTCAATCTAAATGTTACCCACGAATCACAAGTGTGGGCAAGGGACAAAGAGCCGCTTTTGGTCAACCCCAAAGACGTAGAAGTACCTCCTTATTATCCCGATGACAGCATTAGTCGAAAAGTTATTGCTCGATTTTTATCCAATGTTATGGTGATGGACAAACAAGCGGGCGACATCATTCAGCAACTCAAAGACGATGGCCTCTACGACAATACCGTCATCTTCTTTTACAGTGATCATGGCGATGGGCTACCTTATGTGAAAAGAGAATTGCACCACCGGGGTTTGCGCATACCTTTAATCATCAAAGCCCCTTTCTTGAACGCAGGCACCAGCGATGATCAACTCATCAGTGCGGTGGATTTTGCCCCGTCACTGTTGTCCCTGGCGGGTATGGCTATTCCCAAATCCATGCATGGGCAAGCATTTTTAGGTGATCAAAAAGCAAGCAAAAAACGCAGCTACATTTACGGAGCACGCGACCGGATGGATTCAGAAATTGACCGGGTGCGCTCGGTGAGTGATGGGCGTTTCAACTACCTGCGGTATTACCTGCCACAATTGCCGTTTTATCAAAACATCCGCTATCGTTTGCAAAATCCGTTGATGCCCCATTTGTTGAAACTGCGTGACGAAGACAAGCTCAACGCCGCTCAGATGAATTGGTTCAGACCTACCAAGCCCGATGAAGAACTGTTTGATACCCAAACCGACCCTTTTGAGCTGAACAATTTGGCCACCAATCCGCAATATGCCGCTAAGTTAAAAGAGTTAAAAACTGCGCATGAAAAATGGCTGAAAGACTATAAAGATTGGGGTGCAACGCCCGAAATGGACATGGTGCGCCAATGGTGGAATGGCAAAGATGCGCCCCCCGAAACGGCTGAACCCGTAGTGGTTTTTAAAGGAGATAAAGTAGAAATTACTTCAAAAACTACGGGCGCATCCATTGGCTACCGCAAGTCTTATAAAGACAGTTGGGCTGTCTACCAAAAGCCTTTTGATTGGCCCAAGGGTGATTCGTTGTATGTTGTAGCTCACCGAATCGGGTATGATAAAAGTGTGGTGAAAAGGGTAAAAAATTAGGGAACTCCAATAGACTTGAGGCGAGTTGATTATCAAGCAATTGGTGATTCTCTTTTTTTGAGTTGAGCGTTCCGAATACATGACTTACGATTTTTGAAGTGAGCTACCGCAGCGACTTAGGCCAAGGTTGTGTCCGATTCGCTGCTGTAGCTCATCTGCTAGTCCAAGTATTCCTCTTTAACGGCCAAGAAGCAACGCTGGTGCACGATCTCCAGACTTATCCCAGCAATACACTTGCGCCAGCAGGGGCACTAAACCGCCACTTTTGCCAAATCCGTGTTAGCGGTTCGTTGTTTTTCTTCGGTCTTTATGTCGTAATTTATTACCAAGCAATTTCGCCATCTTCATTAAAAAATTTACCTGTCGCACCTGTACTGTCAATTGTAGCATATTTCACAATTGCACTAGCACCTTGTTCAACTGTTTTTGTTCCTTGGTGATTATTAAAATCAGTTGCTGTAAATCCAGGGCATACACAATTCACCTTAAAATTTGTGTCTTTCAACTCAACCGCCAACATTAGGGTGTATGCGTTCAAAGCGGTCTTTGATGGACCATAAGCAGATGGTTTGAATTGTGCAAATTTCCAATTAGGGTCGCTGTGATTTGTCAATGAAGACAATTCGGTGGTTACATTTACAATTCTTGGTTGTTCTGATTTTTTTAGCAACTCAATAAACTCTTGTGTTACTTGAACTACACCGAAAAAATTAGTTTCAAATACAAGTCGCAAAGTGTCATAAGAAACTTTTGTGGCTGGTTGGGGAAAACCACCACTGATGCCTGCGTTGTTAATTAAGATGTCTAACTTTTTAGTTTTTACTTCAAGTTCTTGCCTTGCAGATTTTATTGAATTGATGTCGGTAACATCCAATTGAATACAGTCCACATTTGTTAAGCCCATAGCTTTTAATTTTTCAAGTGCCTCAAGTCCTTTGGTTTTATCCCGGCTACCAATGTAAACGAAATACCCAAGTTGTGCTAATTGTCTGGCGGTTTCAAAACCAATGCTTTTGTTTGCTCCTGTTACTAATGCTGATTTCATTTTAATTTTTTTTTGATGAACCGCAAAAGTCGGTAAGGCAAAATCAATCGAGATGGACTATTCACTTTAATTGCTAGACAAATCTTGAATGCTCTCTACAAACTGTGTAACACTTTTTCCAGTGTTCTTTTTGAACAGCTTTGAAAAATAATCAGGGTCATTGAAACCTAACTCGTAAGCCAATTCCTTTACGGATGTCTCGGAATAAAAAAGTTTCCGCTGTGCCTCTAATATCAACCGGTTTGTGATAAATTCTTTTGGCGAAACTCCCGAAAACTCCTTTACGATGTTGTAAAGATTATTTGTCGTTATTGAAAGGTTGTGGGCAATAGTCTTTATAGAATATTGCTCCGTCAAATGAGTTTCAACTGCAATTTTAAACTCAATGTATTTTGAAAGTTTGCTTGGTTCTGATTTTTCTTTTGCAACATTTTTAAAATATGCTTTATTCAACTCTGTCAAAAGTGAATTAAGATGAGCCAAAATAATTTCAGCATCTTTTTGGTCGTTGTCTGAATGCAAAATTTTGTTGAGTATTTCAAAAAGTATTTTTACTCGTTGGCTTGAATCACTGTCAAATGAAATGATTTGTGCGTTTAATGGATTGATTAAAAAAGAAAATTGTTTCGGAAGTAAAGACAAGCAGTTTGGGTCAAAACTCATTTTGAAACATTCAATGTCATCTTTCTTCTGTGCAGGTGCAGCATGAATTTGATTAGGCAAAACAAAAAACAATTGCCCATTTGTAATTGTCAAATCGTTTAAGTCAACCTTATGAGTGAGTAAACCGCTTTCAACAAACACAAAAAAATAATTAGCTTTTCTGTGAGGTTGGGTGAGCATTTTCATTATATCGGCAGACAAATTATTATTTAAATTGGAGTTTACTCTAATCGCAAGTTTGTCGTGCTGTTTTATTTGTTCAAGTAGTCCTTTTGTTTCTTGCATTTTGTCCGTTTGATGTTTGTACAGTGTCGATTTACAATGACCGCTAACGGTTTGGGGCTTTGCGAAGAAGCGGAATTACAAGCACAAATGTTCAATTTTGCACAAGTGTTTATTAGAATTCCGAATGTTCAATTTTGCACTGAACCCGCTTTCTTGAAAAACCCCTGCTAACGGTTCGGGCTTTTTACGCATATTGATAAGGTTCTTTGTCAAGTGTGATTTGTCTAACATTTTCCAATGCTTGTTTCATATATTTTCTCCAAAATGTCTTGGTAAAAATCCAATTTATAGGATAAAGCAAAACATTATTTGAATAAAGTGTATAAGTGTATTCAATCAAGATTTTATCTTTTTCTATTTCGGTTGTCTGCCACTCGCCAACAAATTTGTTAAAACTTAACATCCACGCTTGAAATTGGTTAATTTCTATTTTCCAATACTTGTCTTCAATGCGTTCAACTACATTGTCAACCGAACCGAAACCTCCTTTATGTGTCAATGATTTTTCAACAAATACTTTTTTACTAGAACCAATCTTTCCCCAATTTTCGTCTTCCGTGCAATGGGTTACTCTTGGCATCATTCCATATCCTGTATGAACTTTCGTAACATCACATAGCATTGGTGATTTGAATGCTCTTTCCAATGAGCAATTAAAGGTTGTCGTTATTTTTACTTTCGTCTCCATTTTTTCTGTTTTCTGTTTTCTGTTTTTGTTGATTTATGAACAATGTCGGTTTTTAGCCTGTCCCCTAACGCGCTGCGGCTTTGCGAAGTTCCGAAAAAGAATTGAGTGAAGAGAGGATTTTTTTTTCGGAATTTTGCAAAACCAAAGTTGTACGAAGGTTGACCGAAGGGATAACTTTGTACAACTGTGTGGTACAGCCGCAGCGCGTGGTACAGAAGGCGAGCGCAGTGAGCCTTTTGTACCGCACGGAAATATGCGTACTAGTCCCGCCCATATCGTAAAGATAAACCAGGAGTACTATACCCCGTGCGGCCACACCAGGTGATTTTTAACTTGCGTTCATTGACATTCTTTCCTTTTTTGATGGAATTTTGACAAATGGTAAGGTATTGAACCTAACCAAAGCATTCCACCAACTTTTGAAATTAGGTTCCTTGTACTTTGATTTATAGAAATAGTCCCTCGCAATGGTCTCGAAATCTGCGGAATGCAGAGATGTATTTCCGCCCCGGACTCACTTGGCCACGGCGCACCAACGGTCTCAGCTTACGCGCTTTCCCTCGTGGTTGTATTTTTGCAGACAAAGGCCCAGTCGCCTTCTTCGAGGGTGACGATGAGACTTCGGCGCTGGCCGCACTTGGAATAACAAATTCTACGACATTTAAGGCATTGGTCGCACTCCAGCTTGCGCGTGTTCAGTTGGCGCAGTCGTTCGAGGCGGGACTCATTCAATCAACGCCGCTCCCAGCCCATTCTGGGCAAGATACGCATCAACTGGTGAGCCTCGTGCGAAGAGGATTTGCCGCAAAGCGTTTCACTGACACCATACAGGCAACCTCGCACGCTTTCGTCATACCGGCACTATTATCCGGCTCGGGCATGATGCTCGCCGAACGCGCCGCCGCGTGGGTCGACCGCGTGGGCGCGAGCGAGGAAACTGTCGCCGCCATACAAGCCGAAATCGACGACCTCGCATTCCGCCTCTACGGACTCGACGCTGCGGACCACGCTGCGTTGACATCCACCCTTGCCACGG
>JAIYAV010000343.1 GCA_027488855.1 Saprospiraceae bacterium | reverse complement strand
CCAGTTTGGCCACTTTACTCAATTCCGCCATAGTGAGGCCAGTGAGTCCGTTTTGCCGAACCAGTTGCAGCGTTGTTTCGTAAATAATCTGTTCTTTTTCCGGGTCTTTTGGTTTCATGCGGCAAAGATAATAGAATAAATATTCCACAAAGCTTTTGGATGGATTTTTTTGTATTTTAAATTGGTTCTGCCTTAAGGTGGGTTACCGCAACTTCTTGAAGAATTGGTTGATCTACAGCCAAAGTGTGCCACTCCAAACTGCTCGAAACCCCCATAATAGAATAGGAATCCTCTACTGGAAATGCTGCCAAAGGTCCCGATGTGGTGTGCAGTTTATTTTAGTTCAAGCGCATCAATCCAATTAGTCGGAATAGACCACAAATCCGTTTCAAATTGTTTTTTGAAAAAGTTTAAATGTCCTACTGGTTTTCGTTTTTCAACTTCAATGTGCAATCTTTCTATTGAAGCATTTTGAAACACTCTTTTTGATAATTCATCTACTGCTCTTTTGGGTGCCATTTGGTCGTCACTAATACTTATGATGAGCATTGGATTTTTTATAGTTCCGTAATAATTTCCTGTTCGTTTCGTGAGTGACAACATTGAATTAGGATTTGTAATTATGGTTATCCAATCATTCGCTACGCCTTTGGGTAATTTTTCACCCAATTGTTTTACTTGCGAAGGGAAGTAGCCATATAATCTTGATAGTAATGGCATAATTACGAAAAAGACCCACAAAAGTAGAGGTTGATAAATGGGGTTAAAAAACCTCCAGTAGCCAAACTGTGAAGCTACTGTAATGTAGGCATCAAAAGCATCTGCCTCACTTGACATACCAATTGAATTGCCCCCAAAACTATGGCCTATCAGTATTTTTTTGTGGCTTTTAAAGTTTGATTTTACGTAATTTGCAACTGCACTGAAATCTTTACTAGCCCAATCCGTCATTGTGGCATCAAAACCTTTCAAAGGCTTATTCCTTGACAAACCAATCCCTCTGTAATCGTAAGTAATTACATCATATCCTTTTTGGGATAGAAATGTTGCATATTTAATGTAAAAATTTTGTTTAATTCCGCAAGCAGAATTCACAACAATAACTTTATTGTTAGATTCTTCTGGTGAAAAATGTCTGCCAATAATCTCATATTGGTCAGTGGTTATGATTTTTAGTTCTTTCATGTTTTTTGAGTTTAAATTGCGTACAACCCGAAAATATGTGCACTTGTCTGGCCCGCCTGGTAAAAGTAAACCCATAGCACTCGATCTCCAAGAAATCATGGAGAACAAAACCTACATCACAATGTAGGTTTTAGTGCTTGATTCTGTATCAATACCCTGCCAGCTGGTGGTATGGTTATTTTCTATGAAAACAATATCCTTTGTACTTTTGCCAACCTTTTCTAGATTTCTATTGTAAAAAATAACTCTTCGCATCAGCAGGCCGAATTTCGGTTAAAGTACCCTGGTAATGCCGCAGCTCTTTGGCAACAAAAGGGTGTTTTTTGATTTCCGCTACATTAATGTCAATGCCTAAGCCTGGTTTATCGGGAATGCCCATCGCCCCGCTTTCAAATTTGACTGTTTCGGTAGAAATATCTGCCCGCCATGGCACATCGCTACTCATTGTTTCGAGCAAATAAAAGTTGGGGATACAAGCCGCCAGTTGCAAGGTTGCCGCATTGGCCACCGGGCCACTTGGGTTGTGGGGGCAAATGGGAATATGATAGGCTTCGGCCATGGCCGCGATTTTTTTCAGTTCCATGATTCCACCCGCATGGCTGACATCAGGTTGCACAAAATCGGCGGCTTTTAATTCAAATAGGGTGCGAAAATCCCAGCGGTTGTACAAGCGCTCACCTGCCGAAATGGGCACATTGACTCGCCGCTTCACTTCCGCCAAACCCTCCAGGTTTTGGGGTGGAATGGGTTCTTCAAACCACAAAATATCAAATTCACCCAAAGCCTGTCCGATGCGTACTGCCGTTGGAATATCAAAACGCCCGTGGCCTTCAATAATAATATCAGCACTGTCTTTTACTGCATCGTACACGGCACCAACACAAGCCATGGCTTCATTGAGCTGTTTGCGCTCAATTTGCAAATAAGCGCTACCGAAAGGATCCCATTTCAATGCTTTAAAACCTTGTGCTACGGCTTGTTTGGCTTTTTCAGCAAACTCATCAGGTGTTTTGGCGGGGGCAAACCAACCGTTGGCGTAGCAAGGAATCGCATCCCTTACCTTTCCACCCAGTAGTTGGTACACTGGAACCCCCAGATCTTTACCCTTTATATCCCAGAGCGCCATTTCGATGGCCGACAGCGCACTCATCAACACCGCACCTCCCCGCCAGTAGGCATCCCGATAGGCCGTGTGCCAAAATTCTTCGATGCGATGCGGGTCTTTGCCGATCAAGACTCGCTCCAACTCCACACAGGCCTGGGCTACGGTATGCTCTTTGTATTCCAGGGTTGCTTCGCCTACCCCGTATAGTCCATCTACGTCGGTCAGTACTTTTACAAACACCCAGTTGGTGCGGTAGGCGTGGCAGATGTGGGTTTCGATGCCGGTAACTTTCATGACTCTGCTGTTTTTAGTTGACTATCTTTTTGAAAAAAATACCGCAAACAAACGAAAAGGCAAAATGCGCCCAATACATATGCCAGCGCGAGTGCCGAAAGCCCATTGGAAAGCCCCAAAGTAGGTTTTAGATACCCTAGTAAAAAAGGTACAGATGAAGCCGTGGCAAAGGCAAACATGGCCGAAAGCCCAACCGCAGAGGATCGATATTTAGGTTCGATAACTGCAAATAAGGTAGCGTATAGATTTGCCTCATACCACCCTCGGAAAAAGCCAAACCCAGACAAATAAACGTAAGTTAAGAAAGGGGTATTCGCTTGACCCATACCAAAAATGAATGGAGCGCCCAACAACATTCCGAGGCATTGGATGATGAGTCGATAATGCGCCGATTTTAAGGCCAATTTATCCGAAAGAAAGCCCCCGCTCATCACACCAACGAAGGCAAAAACATGGTGATAAAACATGGAATTGAAGCCTGCTTCAGCAATTGAAAAATGGAATTTTTCATGCAAAAAAGTAGGCATCCAGGTGGTATACCCTACATTTACGACTACCAGGCACATGAATGCGAAGCACAACAAGAGCGCCGATGGTTTGCTAAATAGTTCGGCCAAAGCTTGACGAATAAAAGTCTGGTGCTCCTCCCGGGATAGCGCAGAAGCCTCTACAGGAGTAGGTTGCAAACGCCAAAACAGGATTCCGGCCAACACTACTCCGGCGCCACCATACAGAAAAAAGGCGCTTTTCCAACCGTAAGTTTGGGCAATATAACCACCGATCGCGCCACTAAAAATAACCCCGACATACAGTGAAGTTTGGTGAATGGACATCGCCAATGCACGGGTGCGTTGGTGGTACTGACCAATGAGGCCATAGGCAGCAGGTGCATAAAAAGCTTCACCCCCGCCCACGGCCAGACTGCGCAACAAGATCAGGTGAACCAAGCTAAAACTAAATCCAGTAAAAAAAGTGGCTGCGCTCCAAAACAATAAACTATAGCCAACGATTTTTTTGCGGTTGAATACATCGCCCAGGATGCCCGCAAAAGGAAAACACAGGCCCAATGTCAAAATAAAGATTGATCCAACCAGACCCAGTTGAGCATCGGTGAGTCCCAAATCAGCTTTGATGAGCGGCAAGGCTATATTAAAAATCTGCCGATCACCCTGATTGAAAAAATAGGCCAACCAAAGCCAAATCAGCAATTCCCATTTATAGTATTTGTTGCTGTTGTTCATCCTTTACTTCATGTTGATGCCACCATTCACATCCAATGTGGCACCGGTGATGTAATTCCCCCCCTCGCCACAAAGAAAGGCCACGGCTAAGCCGATGCTGCGCGGTTTGCCTAGCCCTAATGGAATGGAAGCACTTAGTTTTTCCACCCCTTCCACCCCGTGGGTTTTGAAAAGTAGTTCCGTCTCAATGATCCCCGGGGCTACCGCATTCACGGTAACCCCCAAGGGTGCCCCCGTGCGAGCTAGGGTCATGGTCATGCCCAACATCCCACTTTTAGTAGCGGCATAATGCACGTGTCCAAACAGCGCGCCCCGTTCGCCTACTACCGAGCTGATGTTGATGATGCGACCAGCCATTTGGGTCGCCATTAAATTCATGGCTGCTTTGGAGCACAAAAAGGTGCTGGTCAAATTGGTATTGATGATGTATTCCCAATCTTCAAGCGAGGTTTCAAAGATGTCTTTGGCTTGGGAAGTACCCGCATTGTTGACCAGGATATCCAAACGACCAAAATTTCGTTGAATGGCCTCAAATAGGGCTTTTACCTCAGCTTCGATGCTCACATCTGCTTCGATCAACATGGTTTTGCGGCCCATAGCCCGAATTTGAGCAGCAACCGCTTCGCCGTCGTAGTTCATCTTTTTGTCGTTGATGATGATGTCGGCGCCTTTTTCGGCGAGCACCAAGGCGATTCCTTTGCCAATTCCTCGTGCAGCTCCCGTGACCAGGGCTATTTTACCTGCCAGTTCTAAAGTCATGTTGTGTGTTGTGTTTATAGATCATTCTTTATGGTTGGAAGAATGGAATAACTCATCCTAAGATCAATGAGTTTTCGCCCTAAACCTTCCGTAGTACCACTACGACTATTCCATGCTTTTTAATGGTTATTTGAATGAACTCTTTCTCTGCCTGAATTTGGGCATCACCTACTGATGCCGATTCTACATAAGCGTATCCTTTTGGAATATTCAGGTTGGTTGTGGCTGATTGCAAATGACTTTGAGTTAGCACAATGGCAGCCTGGTTACCATTTTCAAATCTTCTCGCTTCGATGTCTTCACTTGATTGTTGGAATCCCATAGTGTCCGTATACCTTCCAAGTAGGAGTAAGTCCTTGAATCGCTCTTTCAAGTCATTGATCTTAGTCAGGTATTCCTGATAATGGGGCGTTTCATCAATCAATGCCCGGCAGCGATAGATTTCCACGTCGTTGCGCAAACCTTTCAATACCGTATGGTTTACGCGACGCTCAATGTCGGTATCGTCGCGAATGTCGCGATCCGAAAGGATGATTTCAGGAAAAGTATAGCGGAACCAATCGACAAAATTGGTGCTGCGGGGTTTTTCTCCTTTAGCTTCCCAATCGGGATTCAGTACCTCTGTTGCGCCATATCGTGCATGTACATAATCAGCTTGGTTGGCCGTTACGTCCGTCAATATCTCAATACCGAGTGCAAGTTCAGGATTTTTTTTATCGATGTAATTGTGAATGTCCTTCAATAGAGACGCCTTGTCGGCGATGGTGCGCATATTTGGAATAGGGAACTCTTTTGATAAATCCCATGAAGATTGATCACCGCCTCCTAATTGGTCATAAAAAACACTATTGGCCCCCAGGCGGATGGTTTGATCTGCCATGTCAAAAAGTTTTTGCCGCCACTTTGGTTTTCTTAAATCCGCTACAGCAAAGGTTCTGGAATCATAGCTGCCTGTAAACGTTCCAGGGCCTCTAAAGCGATAAGCGTCACTCACCTCCGAACCAGTATTGTCACGAATGCTCACTTCTTTGCCCCCGCCTTTTTTATAGTAATCCGAAGCCTTATCAATCAGTCTCCCATTGTAATACCAGAGTACTTTACCTCCGTTTTTTTGAAACGCAGCTATTTCTTTTTTCAAAATGGCTTCTCCTCCCTGCAACTGATCCGCCACGTAATTTGGGTTGTCGTTATCCATTCCTCCTTTCCACCAACCAAATACAAAAGCGGCGTCGATTCCCACCTCTTCACCAACTGCCTTAACGCGGGTTGAAAGATCAGTATAGGGAAAAAAAGTTTCCCCATATTGGTGTTTCATAATGAAGCGTTGCCAGCCTTTCATTTGTTTTACCCACAAGGGTTCTTCGCGGTGTATCCACCAGGAGTTTGCCCAGGTGCGGTAAAGTTTGCTGGTCTGATGCCAAGTGCCCATATAAGGTGCAATAACATTCGCATTGCACTGCCAGGTTTGTCCACTAAGGCAATTGGGGTACTTATATATGCCTGCTTCAAGCTCATCAAAGACAAATTTTTTGCTTGGGTACAATCGCAAACCATGTCCTGTGTCAACAAAAGTGGTGTCATGGCTACCGAAATACAAACCCTCGTTTTGGCCAACTAGGGCGAAACAATTAGCTGCCAGCCCCTGGGGATATTTCTGATCCATTTGTAAGAAATACTGTGCGGGGGGATAGTAAGGAGGAAAAGTAGCGTTGGCGGCTCGGATTTGTCGTTTAGGGTCTTTGTACAATTGCCCCCCCCACCAGGTGGTGAGCAGTTGATGGTCCGAAGGCAATTGACAATTGGCAACCAGTGGATATTGTAACTCTCGGACAATACTATGTTCTTCTCTATTGGTCATTTCAGCGGCAAAACGTACTTGATCATTCTCAAGTGTTACCCTCAGCTTTAAAGCGATTTTAACCGTTTTCCCTTTGATGATTAAATTGGGATAACGAATTTCGATGTGCTGGTCGATTTTAGTGATTTCAGGCACGTTATCACTAGCAAAAACTTCATTGTCTTTGCGCGTTTTATTGTCGAAGTAGAGCCTCCAAATGGATTTGCCCGAAGCGTAGTTTTGGCCGGTATGCATGTTCTTGAGCGTCCTTAAATTTCCTTTTTCATCAAAGGAAACTTCTATGTTTTCATTTCTGAGAACAAATGGGCCTTGTGCGATGCACTCAACGCAAAACATTAGAAAAACGATTAGTAGTAGGCTTTGCAACCAATAGCATCTTGTGTTCATGTATAGTTAGCTATAAATTTAAAAATTGGACGACACAACTCAACAATTGCATCGTCCATAAATTAGTAACCTGGGTTTTGATCCTTTTGACTTAAAGCCGGGTTGGTATCAATTTCTTGCTTAGGAATTGGCCAGAGGTAATGTGCCTCTTTAATGGTCAAACCTTTTGCCGCCAAAATTTTTTCGGCTGCTTTACCCGTTCTTTTCAAATCAAGCCAACGTTTGCCTTCCATAAATTGCTCATAAGCTCGCTCTTGAACAACGGCTTCCCTAAAGCTTGATGCGGTCCAACCAGTTGAGGGATAATCTATGGTTGATGGCGATTTGGAAGAAAACCCATATGCTCTGCGTTTTACCATATTCAATCTTTCTATTGCCAATGGAGTAGGACCATTAGCTGCTTGGGATGCAGCTTCAGCATAGATCAATAAGATTTCTGCAAAGCGCAAATATGGATAGTCATTGGCAAAGTTAGCATTGGTGGGGGCACCAGGGTCGCGGTATTTGGAGTAAAGTATTGGTGTAGAATTAGGTAATGTTTCGGTTGCACCAGTTGTTCTGTTTACATAAGTTGAAAAAATATCGTATTGACGCCTCAAGTCTTTTACATCCCAAGTACTGATGAACGGATTGCTTGGTACCGAATACAATACAAACGCTCCGTAAGGTGCAAATACCGTTTTATCCCATAATAGGAAAAAAGGCCAACCATTTCCATTTTGATTATTGTACTTCAAATGAAATATCTCTTCAGAGGTTCCCGAAGCTCCTGCGCCAAACAATTTATCAAAATCATCAGCTTTAGAAATTTCAATGAGCGAATATTTACCTGATCCGATAACTTGTTCCGCTTTGTCTCTGGCCAAATCCCATCTACCTAGAGTCAGGTAAACATCGGCCAATAAGGCTGATGCAGTTAATTTATTCGGTTTACCTGCTTGGCTAGATCCATCTGGGAGGTCTTTTTCACCAGCTTTCAAGTCGTCGATGATGGCATTGTACACTACATCAACAGGAGTTCTGGGTGCTCCAATTTGTTCATTCGTGATAACAGGCTCTAATCTTAATGGAACCGCGCCCCAATTTCGAACGAGTTGATAATAACAAAATGCTCTTAGGAATCTTGCCTCAGCAATTAAGGACATTTGATCCCCAGAACTCATGTCGATAGTTGGAATTCGTTGAATAGCAATATTGGCATAATTAATACTGCTATAGAATTGTGTCCAAAACCCGGCAGTTCTACCAATATTGGTTGCATCTAGCCCCTGATAGTTTCCTACGGGTATGTAAGATCCTCTGCCTGTTGAATAATCAGACATACAGTCCTGCTGGGCACAATAAAGTTGCCCCATACAGGTACCCGATCTGATGGGTTGGTAAATAGCATTGACCGCAGCGATAGCATCAGCTTTGGTTTTGTAGAACAATTCTGAAGTCAAACGATCTTTGGGGATTTCCTCCAAAATGTCATTACAAGATGCCAGGCAAAAAATTGAAAAAAAGGCCGTTAAATATGTTGAATATTTCATTTTTTGTTGATTTAAGGTGAAAAATCACAAACTGATGCGAACCCCAACCGTATAAGTTCGCGCTACCGGGAACCCAAAGGTGTCGAAACCTTGCGATGTGGAATTGCTGCCTCCTCGTGTATTTACTTCCGGATCATACCATGAATAATCCGTGATGGTAAATAAGTTTTGGGCACCGATGTAAACTTGAGCTTGGGAAAGATTTTTTATTCCAATGTGCTCCCCAACTAAAGTATAAGTTAGCTGTATGTTTCGTAAACGAACAAAGGTGCCATTTTCAACATACCGATCAGAAAGTCTATAAGTAGTTGTTCTGCTAATCCTGGGATATTTCGCGTTAGGGTTAGGGTTCTGAGCAGTCCAATAATTGCCTAAAACGTCTCTGATCTGATTGATTCCAAAGGCAAATCCATCAGCGAGATCTTTTTCGTTAAAATTCAAAATTTCATTGCCTTGAACCCCATTAAGGAATATTGAAAGTTCAAAGTTTTTATAAGACCAGCGTGAATTGAAGCCAAAAATAAATTCAGGATTTGGGTCCCCAATAATTAGCCGATCAAGATCATTGATTAAACCATTGGCATCTTGATCTACATATTTAATGTTACCCTTTTCATCGAGTCCAGCTTCTTCAAGTCCGTAAAAAACATTCATAGGCTGGCCAACTCTATTGATGCTCGCCGAAACCAGGAATGGATTGCTATTTACATCGCCAAGAATGTCGGTACTTCGGTTCAGAGCCAAAACCTTGCTCTGGTTGAATGAAATGTTGCCATCTATGTCCCACTTCAAGTCCCCCGTTAATACCTTCAAACCCAAAGCAAGTTCTAATCCCTTATTTTCGATTTTACCAGCGTTTTGAGTTGTTGTAGTATAGCCAGTAGAAGTCGGTAGATTGACATTTGCCAACAGATCACTGGTTACTTTTTGATAATAGTCCGCACTTACTTGCAATCGATTTTTGAACAAACCAAAATCAAGTCCCGCATTAAATTGTGTGGTTGTTTCCCACTTTAAGGCAGGATTGGGACGAATTGGGTTTGCACCAAATCCCACAAATAGTTTTTTGTCAAATACAGTTTGTACGCTGTTCAAGGTCTGTAAAGATTGATAAGGGTTCACCGCTGAGCTGCCAGTTTGGCCCCAACTCAACCTCAATTTAAGATCACTGATACTTGTGTTGTTTTTTAGAAATTTTTCCTCGCTAATGCGCCAGGCAAGAGCTCCCGAAGGAAAAAAGCCCCATCGATTCTCACTTCCAAAACGAGAAGAACCATCACTTCGGGCACTTATCGTCAATAAATACCTATCTTTAAATGAATAGTTGATTCGCCCCAAATACGAAAGAAGCGTAAATTCTGAGACGAAAGAAGTAGGTACTCCTGGGCCACTTCCTGACTGCAGACTGAAATTAGACAGTAGGTTATTTAAAAAACCGGATGAACTTGCAGTTATTCCTTTATTCGATGTTTGTTGTAAGGCAGTACCTCCTAATATTGATAACTCATGATTTGTGCCAATTCTTTTTGAATAGACGAGCGTGTTTTCATTTACAAAACTGGTCAAATCGGAATAGCCTGTGGAAGCCACCCCAGTAGCCGATAACTTCAAAATAGTTGGAGAATAGAAATCCGATCTATTGACGGTATACTCTATTCCAGCTGTACTTGTAAACAGCAAATCTGGATTTATTTTTGCGCTTAATCCAATGTTTGCCAAAACACCGTTGTTGGTCGATTGTTGTTTCCTCTCCAGCGCCATTGCCAATGGATTTTCAGCAACATCCGGGCTAAATGGATAGATGCTAATCGAATTGTAGTCACCAGCTGCATTGTAAGGCCTAATGGTAGGAGGGGCAATCAATGCCCCCGAAAGTACACCTTGACCACGCACTGTATTGTCACTATTCAATTGATTTCTTTCAATCCTGTTCAAAAGACCGTTAAAGGAAAGGCTGAATACATTGTTGATTTTATGCTGTAGGCTCGTTCTCAACTGCCCCCGCCAAAAATTGGATCCTTTCAAGATTCCTTCTTGTGCAAAATAGTTTCCTGAAACCGCAAACTGAGTTTTTTCATTGCCGCCAGTTAAGGTAAGGACATGGTTTTGTACCGGAGCATTTTGCAATACCTCCTTTTGCCAATTTGTACCTTCTCCAACAGACTGAATTTCACTTTCGGTAAAAAAAGGTTTGTCGCCGTCATTTGCAGCTCTTAAATTAGCAAGTTGAGCAAATTCTCTTGCATTGAGCATATCAATCGTCTTGCTGGTTTGTTGTTGGCCATAATAGGAATCCAATTCTACTTTGCTCCTTCCTGCTTTTCCTCGTCGTGAAGTGATAATGACGACACCATTTGCCCCTCTTGATCCATAAATTGCTGTTGCTGAGGCATCCTTGAGGACTTCTATTGATTCTACATCGTTTGAAGAAAGCCCAGTTGGTGCGCCAGTCAAAGGAAATCCGTCTAGAACATAAAGAGGCTCATTACTTCCCAGTAAAGAATTGGCACCCCTAATCCGCACACTTAAATTTGCACCGGGCTCCCCTGAATTCTGAACAACTTGCACCCCCGGCGCACGGCCGGTTAGCCCCTGCACAGGGTTGATCGAAACCTGATTGGTTAACTCTTTGGAGCGAATGGATGCTACCGATCCGGTGAGGTCACTTTTTTTGACCGTTCCATACCCCACCACCACTACTTCGTCCAATGCTTTGTCATCGGATTCTAGCTTGACTTCAATCTGGGTCTGGTTCCCAATGAGCAGTTCCTGGGTCTGGTAGCCCAGAAAGCTAAACACCAGGGTAGCATTCGGTACTGCGCGGAGTTCAAATTTGCCGTCCAGGTCGGCGGTCGTACCATTGCTGGTGCCTTTTACCTGTATCGTTGCTCCGGGGAGGGCGGTGCCGTCGGCTGCGGCCAATACTTTTCCGCTTATTTGAATGGTGTTCTGTGCGTGCCCTCGTTCCAGGCAGCACAATAGAAGCACCAGCGCAGCAAGGGCTGCGTAGATGTAGTTCTGTTTCATAATCTGAGTAGGTGGCTTTAAGCGTGAAAAAATTTCTACGGCAATAGTAGAAGGAGTTTTTGAATAAAAAAAACGCAACGATTACGCAATCGAAACCGCAATCGGTTGCGGAAATGAATTATTTCTACTAGCTTCGTATTCCGTTATTTTATTCCTTTTTTAGGCGATTGTTTGCTATTTATTTTGGATTTTATGAAAAAAAGCAACACTTCTACCACGATCTATGTCATCGCTGAGGCACTAAAAGTATCGGCTTCAACAGTATCACGGGCGCTGCATGATCATCCCGATATCAGTGCAGAGATGACCGATCGTGTGAAGAAAATGGCCAAAAAACTCAACTACAAACCTAACGCCATTGCCCAAAGCCTGAAGGATCGCAAAACCAAGGTGATTGGGGTGATCATTCCCGATATGATGCATCATTTTAGCATGTCGGTACTCAATGGCATTGAGGAGGTCGCTTTTCGCAAAGGATATCACCTGATGGTGGCCAAAACCAATGAAAGTTACCAGCGTGAAGTGATGAGTATAGAGGCTATGGCCGGACAGGTGGATGGTTTGTTGGTATGCCCCGCGCAGGAAACCAAGAAGTACGATCACCTTAAAGCCCTCAAACAGCAGGAGATTCCATTGGTATTTTTTGAACGTACTGCCGAAAAAGTGGCTGGACATAAAGTGGTGATGAACGATGAAGCCATCGCTTTTACCCTCACCGAACACCTGATTAAATCTGGTTATCAGCGCATTGCATTGCTAACAGGTGCTGAGCACCTCAACATTTGCCGCGACCGCCTCAAAGGATACCATGGTGCATTGTCCCGTTATGGCATCAATTTGGATAATGCCTTGATTGCCCATACAGGCATGAGTTTTCAGGAAGGGCGGATTGGATTTCAAAAAGTAATGAGTATGCCCAGCAAGCCAGATGCCATTTTTGCGACGAGCGAACAAATCGCCCTGGCGGTGTATTCAGAAGCCAAAAAAATGGGCTTGCAAATGGGCAATCAACTGGGATTGGTTGCCTTTAGTTCCGATCCATTGTTGGCACTGTTGGAACCTCCGGTTACCGGCCTGGGCCAAAAAGGCTTTGAAATGGGCAGTATGGCAGCGCAACTCTGCATCAACGAGATTGAAAATGAAACCAAAAACTCGAAGTCGCGTACCGAGACCCTGTCGAATGAGTTGATCATTCGCAAGTCGAGTTTAAAAACCCTGGAGGGAAACCCCAGTGTTGGAAATTACAGCCATTACCTGGAGCGGAAATCGGATGACAATGCTTTGGTGTACATTTATTAGGGATTGTTCCTAGGGGCATTAACTTTGACACCAAGCTGGTTGGGGTAATTCAACCTTTACTTTTTCAATTGATCCACGCAAAAAATTGGATTTTTGCCACAAGAATACAATGTGGGGTCACGCACTCAACTCGACGTAAACTTGACTGAAGACGCTAAAGAACTGGACGAAATAATTGTTACAGGTTACGCTGCGGTCAAGAAGTCAGATTTGACTGGTGCCGTAGGCTCAGTTAAGGGTGATGTACTGCTGATCGGCGCAGATTTGCCCCATTTTTGGCGTTGTGACGATAAGTATTTTCTGGACATTGAAGGATTGGAGGCCAAGGCAATTGATTGAGCAGCCGGATTTCACCATCGCCCAAATCTGTTTCGAGTGTGGATTCAACACAAAAAGAAAAGCCCAAAACCGTTAATGCCAATCACAACGACAAATACTCAAAACGGGGAAAATGAAGGAAACAAAAGAAATATATCTTGAAAGTCTGAACAGTGCAATTCAATTCGCAGAGAATAACCTCGACAAAAAAATTCTCTTGAAAGACATTGCCAGAGCAGCATGTTTGTCTGAGTTTCATTTTCATAGAATTTTCAAATCTTTGACTGGTGAAACGGTTAAAGATTTTTTACTGCGACTGAAAATCGAAAGAGCAGCGATACGCCTAAAACATTCAAAGGATGATATCGGGCAAATTGCGTTTGAAAATGGTTATGAAAACCACGAAACATTTACAAGAGCTTTTAAAAAGTATTTCCAACTTACGCCCCAAGAATATAGAGCAGTTAACCAAGAAGTTACCATCAAAAAGCAAGTTGATTATTTTGACAAGCAAGTCAATTTGGAAGGCTTGCAGGTTGAAGAACCAATGATTAAACAGCTGCCTGACTTGCATTTGGCGTACATCAGGCATACCGGCTCCTACGACAAAGTTGCTTCATCTTTTCAACGCTTAATGCTGTGGGCTGCAACACATTTGGTACTGAAGTTGAAACCTACCACTTTGGGGATTGTCCACGACGATCCAGACCTCACCGCTGAAGACAAAATACGCTTTGACGCTTGTGTTATCGTCAATAAATCAATTCAGCCAAAAGGCGAAATCGGATACAAAAAAATTAGAGGCGGAAAGTACGCTCTATTCAGGTACAAAGGTGCTTACGAAAACTTTTATACTGTTTACGACTACATCTACAATGTTTGCCTTCATGAAAAAGGTTGGGAATTGGTTGATACGCCCGCATTAGAATGGTACATCAAATCGCCACCATTTTATAAACCTGAGCATTACGTTACCGATTTTTGTGTGCCTATCAAATAGCAAGAAAGGTCAAATGACCAGGTACAGATAAGGATAAATTTGCAACATCATTTACTTAATCATCAACAAAAATGAGAAAAAAGATGACTGTTGCAGTTTTTTCTATTGTGGCACTGGTTGGCTTGGTTTTTGCCATCGGATTATTGCTTCCAAAACAAAGAGTGTATCTTAAAACAGCTGATTTGAAAAGCTCGCCTGAAAGCGTTTTTCAAATAGTGGCGGATTTTGAAAATCAAACTTTGTGGCGAAATGATGTTCAAGAAATTAAGGTAATTGACCAAAACACATGGACAGAAGTCCCCAAAAAAGGAACACCAATTACTTTTAGAACCAAGCGAAAAATTCAAAATCAACTCTTTGAAATTGAAATAATTGAACCGAAAAGTTTTCAAGGTTATTGGGTAGGTACTTTTGAACAAACCCCCACGGGAACCAAAGTTGTATTCAAAGAAGTCATTGTCATAGAAAATCCATTGTTCAGAGTGTTTAGCGCAGTTTTCGTTGACCTTGACAAGACAATGGAAGTTTACATGAACAATTTGAGAACAAAACTAGGAGAGTAGTTTGGTAAAGAAAAAATCCTGTTGCCTACAGCAGATGCCTGCGTAAAATAAACGGGCTGATTGGGGCGATAAAAGGATCGATTGCCTTTCCACTTGATGCTCACCTGGGGTGGTTCATTGCCTACTTGGATGACCTGCTGAATACCTGGGATCAAAGCGAGCAGAATAAACACGAGAAAACGCATAGATAAAGGTTTTGCTAAAAAGGAGACTCATTTTTTGTACTTCCCCCTGATTAGAGTTGACGGCGTTTAGTTGGTGTAGAATTTAGCACCTGGTTACACTATTGCACAACCAGTTTTTGTTCAAAAATCAGTCCCCGAGGGGCGCTTATTTTGACGATGTATATGCCTGCTCCAAACAAACCACGGTTTAGCTGAATACTTGAGCCGTTAAAAGTTTGTTTGTAGTAGCAATATAACAAAAGGAGTTGTTTTTTTGTGGTAAAGTCCTATTTTGCTTCAACTCATTGGTATTATTCTGACCAGACTATGCTAAAGGATAAAAAAATTGTCATCATTGGCGGCACCACCGGCATCGGGCTTTCAGCTGCCAAAGCCTTTGTACGCGAAGGCGCGGTAGTTGTTTTGGTAGGCAGAAACCCGGAAAGTGGCCAGGCTGTCCAGGCATTATTGGGCACCAAGGCAGCTGTTATGGCCGCCGATGCGACTGATCCCACAACCGCAGAAAAGGCCATTGATTTGTGCATACAAACCTTTGGCGATTTTGATGGCTTGTACCACGTAGCTGGAGGCAGTGGCCGAAAATTTGGCGATGGCCCCTTGCACGAACTCAGTCTAGAGGGCTGGAACAAAACCTTCGAACTGAACCTCACTAGCCTCATGCTCTCCAACCAGGCCGCCATCCGCAGGTTTCGGGCTTTGGGCAAAGCCGGGACAATCCTGAATATGGGTTCCGTATTGGGTTTTTCGCCTTCTCCTAAATACTTTGTTACGCATGCTTATGCAGCGACAAAATCAGCTGTGATTGGCTTCACCAAATCCATTGCTGCCTATTACGCGGCCGACAACATTCGGATCAACCTCCTGGCACCAGCACTGGTCGAAACGCCCATGTCGGAGCGGGCCAGCAAAGATGAGACCATCCTGAGTTTTGTCAAAACCAAACAGCCCCTGGATGGGGGTCGCAATGGCAAACCCGAAGATTTGGATGGTGCGGCCATCTACTTCATGTCCGATGCTTCCAAATTCACTACGGGCCAAACCTTGTATGTCGATGGTGGTTGGGAGATTTCCGAGGGGCAATACTAATGCATTTGCAAAAAAATCAACTCAACGCAAGAACCAATGTCTTACACCCAAACCTACCTCCAAAAATGCCAGGGCCTATTGGAAACTGTAGCCCAGCAAGAAACAAACATCCAGCGCGTAGCCGCTATTTTTGCCAAGTCCATCCTTGCTGGTCGTATGGTCCACGTGTTTGGCAGTGGCCATAGCCGCATCATGGTGGAGGAAATGTGGCCGCGTTACGGCTCCTTTCCCGGTTTTAATCCCATCGTAGAATTGTCACTGACTTTTCACAACCTCGTGGTGGGTGCCAATGGACAACGCCAGGCCATGTTTTTGGAAAATGTCCCCGGCTTGGCCACTCAAATTTTGCGGAATTTCGACCTTTCAGACGTAGATGCTGCCCTGATCATTTCCTCTTCCGGCTGCAATGTAGTCCCCATCGAAATGGCCGAGTTGTTTCAACAAAAAGGCATCAAAACCGTGGGCATCATTTCGCAGCAGCACTCCGAGGCCAGCACCAGCAAACGCCAGGATGGCCACAAACTGCAAGACTTCTGCGACATTGTACTCGATTCGGGTGCACCAGTCGGCGATGCGATGGTACACATTGAAAACCTGGATACCCCCGTGGCACCCGGCTCAACGGTGGGCTCTTGTATGCTCATCAATTGCATCAAAGCCGAGTTGGCCAATTTGCTGACCCAGGCCGGCCACCCGCCTAAAGTATTGACTGCAGGAGCGGTGATTGGTGCCGAACGCGCCACCGAGTTGTTTCAGGCAGCTTACGACGAGCATGCGCACCGCATTTCGCGGATGTACAAAAAAGTGGGAATTCCGAGCTACGTTTCTGAGCAAAATTTATAGGGGCGATTCGTACACTTACACTTGAATTGGAAAATCTCTATCTTTGCCCCATGAAAAAATTACCCATCGGCATACAAGCTTTCGACAAGCTTATTGAAGGCGGCTACATTTACGTGGACAAAACCGAGATCATCCATCGCTTGGTCACGACAGGGGCTACGTATTTCTTGTCCCGTCCGCGCCGCTTTGGTAAATCGCTACTGCTGAACACGCTTAAATCCTTATTTGAAGGCCAAAAGGCGCTTTTTTCAGGTTTGTGGATAGAAAATCGATGGGATTGGAGCAAAAGTAATCCGGTTTTGCATTTTTCATTTGATGCCATTGATTATGCCAATATGGGCTTGGAGGATGCACTCCTTTTTGAATTGAACAAGTATGCCGAACAATATCAGCTTGAATTGCCAACCAATTCT
>JAIYAV010000258.1 GCA_027488855.1 Saprospiraceae bacterium | reverse complement strand
TGGAAGTATCCTTCGGTAAGGCTTTCACCGGTTCGCGCAAATAAGCCAACCAGCCCGACCATTTTTCGGGCATCTGGTAGGATTTTACCCCGGCGTATTTGCTCAATTTCATCGTCCGCAGGTCGTAAACACCCAGGGTATCTTTGGGCAGGTCGTCTTTTTTGACCTTGCGCCGCCGCATGTTCATGGTGCTGTCGCGAAAGGGTTTTATCGTAAAAGCGAGGTAACGGCTGTCCTGGCTAAAGTTGAGGTTTTCGGCCCGGGGGACATTCAGGGTTTTATCGCTTTGCCCATCGTACAGGCGGAGTTCCCCGTCTCCTTCCAGCGGTTTGACCACATAGCCTACCCAACGGCCATCTCCGGATATTTTGGAGGATTCGATGCTTTTCCACTTGGCGATGTCGGCGTGTTCCAACATTCTTTTGGCGGGTGTTTGGGAAAACACGAACAATGGAAAAAAGCACAACAACAGTAAAAGTCTGGACATATTTGGCTTCATTTGTGAATCGGAAATATAAAAAATTCCGTCTAATCGAAAGCTTTTAGGCGACGAATGGAACGGAAACAACTGATAAAGGGTTCCAAAGTTTCAAGGTTCCAGAGTTCCTGGGTTCAACGGTAACTCGAACTCTGGTACTTCGAACCCTTGTCGACCGACTCTAAGTTTTATAAAGGCGAAGCGCCAAAAAGTTATATTCAAGCAATAGCGCCAAATGATTTGACCAGCGGCAGAGCCGCCAAACGTCTGTAGAGGTAGGGGAACGAAGGTATATTTTAAGGTGCGTAGCACCGCAACTTTTCTTCTGTTCCGGTGCTACGCACCTTAAATGCACTGTTCGGTCTATATGCTACAGACGTTTGGCGGCTCTGCCGCTGGTCGTAAACACAAAATGGGGCACATTGTATATCTTTTTGTCGCGCCAATTTTATAAAACTTAGAGTCGGGCGATAAACCCCGAACCATGGAACCTTGGAACTTTGGAACCCTGGAACACCGAACCTTGGAACTTTGGAACCTTGTTTATATGACCATCATCATCGTCAACTACAACGTCAAATTTTTTCTGGAACAAGCCTTGCTGGCCGTGCGCAGAGCGACCCAGGGTTTGGAGGCCGAGGTTTGGGTGGTCGACAATGCCTCCAAAGATGGGTCGGTGCAAATGGTGCAGGAGAAGTTTCCTGAGGTACGTTTGATTGCCAATGAGCACAATGTGGGCTTTTCGCAAGCCAACAACCAAGCCATTCGCCAGGCTACCGGTGAATACATTTTGCTACTCAATCCAGATACCGTTATTGCGGAAAACACCTTACAAGTTTGTGCGGATTTTATGGCAACCCATCCCCAAGCGGGTGCTTTGGGGGTCAAAATGATCGATGGCTCGGGAGCTTTTTTGCCCGAATCCAAACGAGGCTTCCCCTCCCCTTTTGTGGCCTTTTGTAAAACCTTCGGCTTGTCGCGTTTTTTTCCAAAATCCCGCCTCTTTAATCGTTACCACCTGGGGTTTCTTTCCAAGGAGAAAAACCATGAAGTTGATGTCCTTTCGGGCGCTTTTATGTTCATGCGCAAGGCGGCCTTAGACAAAGTGGGGCTGTTGGATGAGCAGTTTTTTATGTACGGCGAAGACATCGACCTTTCCTACCGCATCCAACAAGGTGGATTTAGCAACCATTACCTGGCCGATACCAGCATCATCCATTACAAAGGCGAAAGCACCAAAAAAGGCAGCGTCAACTACGTGCGCATTTTTTACCAGGCGATGATCCTGTTTGCCCGCAAACATTTTCAGGGTGGAAATGCCCGTGGGTTTGTGTTGATGTTGCAATTGGCGATTTATTTTCGTGCCACTTTGACCTTGTTGTCCAACTTTTTCCGGCGTGCGTGGTGGCCACTACTCGATGCGTTGGCTTTGTATGGCGGTTTGAGTTTTTTGAAAAAATTTTGGGCCATTTACCATTTTCACAATCCGGAGCATTTTGAAAGTTCGTTTTTGTACTTCAATGCGCCATTGTACACGGGAATCTGGTTGCTGGCCCTGTTTTTTAGTGGGGCATATGATCGACGGACCAATCTTTGGCAGTTGGTGCGCGGCATTTTGATTGGCGCGGTAGCCATTGCTGCGATTTATGGTTTTTTGGATTTGGTGTACCGCAGTTCGCGGGCTTTGATTGTGCTGGGTACCATTTGGGCGCTTGTGGCAGTTCCGCTCTTGCGCGCTTTGATCAGTGCCTTGGGTAGGGGCAATTTTAGCTTGGAAGAACCAGCTGAAAAACGCCTCGCCTTGGTGGGCTCCATTGAAGAAACCCGGCGGGCGGAAGCTATTTTACGCGCCATTGGCTCTCGCAAAAAAACGATTGGGCTGATTGCACCAGAAACAAATCCTGTTGAAGCACACCTTTACCTGGGTGATTTGCAGAACTTAAGCGCTTTGACCGAATTGTTCCACCTGGATGAGGTCATTTTTTGCAGCAAAGACCTGGCCCATGCCCGGATTATCGCCACGATGGAAAGCTTGGGCAAACAACTTGACTATAAAATTTTGCCCGAAAACAGCGACAGCATCATCGGCAGCAGCCACAAAGACCTCAATGGGGAACTATATCGGGTAGATGCTTCATTTAACATCGCCCATCCTGAAAATCGCCGCAACAAGCGCTTATTGGATTTGGTACTGGCCATTGTTTTGTTGCCCAGTTTCCCCATCAGTATCTTTTTGGCCAAACACAAGCAGCGCCTTTGGGCCAATGCCTGGCCGGTGTTGGTCGGCCAAAAAACCTGGATTGGCTACAGTCAAACGGAAACAAATTTGCCCAAACTTAAGCCAGGGATTTTAAGCCCTGCTGAGATTACCAATGCGACAGCTTTAAGCCCCTCAACCCAATATAGACTGGATCAGCAGTACGCCCGGGACTATCGTGTGGCCGAAGACTTAAGGATATTGTGGGGATATTGGAGGAGAGCGCATTAGCAACTCAGCAGGCAGTTCCGTTATCAAGTGTCGGCAACGATTTTTTTGATTTGGCTCCGCCAAATGGTTGTAACCGCGACGACGCGACGGCGCGACGAATCATTTGGCTGCGCCAAATGTGTGACGTTAAACGACGTAAAAGTGTGCGAAGCACACGTAACTCGCGCCGTCGCGGTTACAAAACCAGCAGCGAAGCTGCTTAATGCGTAATGAAGGTTAATAACTTGCTTTAAAGAGGCGCAATTGATCGGCAATTTCTTCCGCATCCATCCCTGCCAAAACCACCTCATGATCCGCCCACTGCGCCTCAAAACTCCGCATAAAATCGCCCAATGCTTTCCCCTGTAAGTCAGGAAACAAGCGCATGATCACCTGGCCTGAATATTTTCCCCGCACTCGCAACACATAGGCCTCTCGCTGGCGCTCCAGTTCAATTTTTTCCAACAAATGTCCTTCTGGAAAAAACGCCGCGATCATGGGCAGGTAAAAATCCCGATCTGCCGCGAATTCAAACTTTTGTGAAATACCCTGCTCTTCTAACCACGCCACAAAACGACGCATGGTCGTGCGTTCTTTGACCCTTTGGCTGGTCGTTGCATCCTGCTCCAGATAAGGATGAATGGAAAAATAAGGACTCGCAGTAGCCCAACGGAATAGTTCATCCAGGGTATCAAAACCACGCAGCCAATGTGCGTGATCCAGTTGCAAAAAAGCAAAAATGCGTTCAAAATCCTGGGATACTTCCAGGTCTTTTTGGAAATGACCGTCGGCACGGCGGAATACGTACAACAAACCTTGTTCGCCGTATTTTAGGTTAAAACGTTTGAAAATTTTGCCCAAAATATTGCCCACGTCATTGAAAGAAAGGTAGTTGTAAGTGGATTCAAAATAGCGATGCTCCCGGTAGAAGAAATCGACCTGAAAGTTTCGATATACTGTACTAAATACCGTACCTAATGACTTGTGCTCCTGAATCCCCAAATCCACGCTCAGCTCCATACGCAAATCCTGCCAGGTGGTTTGAATGGCGGCATCCGAAACGATGATGTCAACATCACCAAAGTCGGGTTTGTCGCGGTAATACCGGGGGATGCGGTACAAATCGCCCAATTTTTGATCCAGGTATTGTCTCAATTCCCCCTCGATTTCCAGGTAGTCGGCCTTGGGCAAACGCCCCAATTTGAACAAATTACCACCCATTTTGCTTTGTTAATGAGGTTTGGCCTTCAGAACTGCGAAAGGCATGTATTTGGTTCCAAAAACTTAACACTACGCGCCTACAAATTTATTTGAAGCTGCCACAAAAAACCTTACTTTGCTTCATCATTCACCATTAAATCGCATTGTTTTTATGAAATCACTACTCTGCACTCTCATTGTAGGACTGTTTTTAGCCTTGGGCGTAGCTACTGCACAGGCACCAAGTACACCGCCACCCACACCTGCGCTGGACTCTTTGGGCGCAAAAGACTTGCTAGGTAAATACGATACCGGCGGCATGGGCAACATCATTGTGAGCTGGGAACAAGGTAAAGTAATCGGTGCCCTTGAGGGTCAAGGTAGCGCTGAGCTCAAACCTACGGCTACTCCTGATGTGCTGACCATCGTGGGATTCGAAGGTACTGCTACTTTTATTCGGGATGAACAGAAAAAAGTCATCAAGGTAAAATTGGAGGTACAGGGGCAGGTCATTGAGGGGGCCAAACTGTAATTGGCATTCAACGAAAAAAGAAAAATGGGTTATTGATGCTTTTCCATCAATAGCCCATTTTTTATGATCGCAAGAATCGAGTTGGAAAGCAAAGTCGAGTCTGGTATCTTTGAAAAAAGTAAGGCCAACATGCAAGGAACAAATCGGGAGCAACTAGAAGAAGAGGTAGGTCAAAACCTGACTTTAGACCCCCAAGATTGGCAACAAATGCGCCAATTGGGGCACCAAATGATCGACGATGTGATGGATTACCTGGAAAACATCGGCAAACAACCCGTTTGGAAACCGATCCCCACCGAAGTCAAAAACTTTCTCGCCACAGACATCCCCCAGGAACCACAAGACATCGATAGCGTTTATCAGGAATTCAAACAATACATCTTTCCTTACACCAAGGGCAACATTCACCCCCGTTTTTTTGCCTGGGTACAAGGCACGGGCACTCCACTGGGCGTACTCGCCGACTTATTGGCCGCTACCATGAATCCCAATGTCACCATTGGTGAACATGCCTCGCTTTATGTCGATCAGCAAGTGGTCAATTGGTGCAAACAAATGCTCAACTATCCTGCCGAAGCTTCCGGGATTTTGCTCAGCGGCGGTTCCATGGCCAACATTACGGCCCTCACCGTTGCCCGCAATCACCAGGCCAGTGTGCGGCAGGAAGGTTTGTTCAACATTGGCAGCCAAATGACCTTGTACTGCTCAGCCGAAACCCATAGTTGCATCCAAAAAGCGGTGGAAATTTTAGGTTTGGGCACTGAAGCGGTCCGAAAAATTTCGGTGAATGCCCAGTATGAAATCAACACCGCCGAACTGATCCAATGCATCGAAGCTGACCTCGCCGCCGGACATCGCCCATTCTGTGTGGTGGGCACTGCGGGTACGGTCAATACGGGGGCAATTGATCCTCTCGAAGAACTCTGGCAAATTTGCCGACGCTACCAATTGTGGTTCCACGTGGATGGTGCCTATGGTGCCCTGGCCAAACTCGATCCCCAATATGCCCCAGCCCTGAGCGCCGTTGAAAAGGCCGATAGTGTCGCCTTTGACCTGCACAAATGGCTCTACATCCCTTACGAAGTAGGCTGCACTTTGATCAAAAATGCCGAAGCACACCGCAATGCTTTTGCCATCACTCCGAATTATTTGTTGCAGGAAAAACGAGGACTGGCGGGTGGACTGGAATCCATCAACAATTATGGCTTCGAGCTATCGCGGGGTTTTAAAGCCCTCAAAATCTGGATGTCGCTCAAGGAACATGGCTTGGCCAAATACGCGGCGATGATTCGGCAAAACAACTTGCAGGCGGCTTATCTGGGCCAAATGGTGGAGAACACGCCAGAATTGGAATTGTTGGCCCCGGTTTCCCTAAGTATTGTCTGTTATCGGTACACCCATCCTGAGTTTACGGAACCGGAACTCAATGCCTTGAACCGTGAAATATTGATTCAATTGCAAGAGCGGGGCATTGCTTCGCCTTCTTCTACCCTTTTGCAGGGGCGCTATGCGATCCGGGTGTGTATTGTCAATCAACGTACGAAAAAAGCTGATTTGGAGCTGTTGATCCAGGCTACCTTGCAAATTGGAAGTGAGCAGGTAGCTCGATTATTAGCTCACATTGCCTAATATACAGCTTCACTGCTTGTTGTTATAACCGCGAAGACGACACTAACGCCTTCAGCGTAGAGCGACAGGATGGCAAACGGATGAAACGGACTGAACGGATTAAAACGGACTTAAACTCGCCTTCGGCTCGTCTTTATCCGCCGCAGGCGGAATAAAAAATCCGTTTTAATCCGTTCAGTCCGTTTCATCCGTTTGCCAATCATGTCGCTTTTAGCCAAGAGGAGCGAAGCTGCTCCCCTGCATAAGTAGTGGGGCAAAAATAAGTGACCATTTTTCCTGAGCCAGAGGATTAGATAAGACACTTGAAATGAAACGTTTACTTATCTAATCCTCTAGCAAAATGATCACTTATTTTTTTATCGCCCCTAATGTGAATTATTAACACCAAAAACCTTCGTGGTATGAAAACCTTTCAACTCCTTTTCGCCCTTTTATTGAGCCAAGTGGCCTTTAGTCTCCATGCCCAGACCCCCAAACCCCTCCGCATCGGCGTAGTTGGCTTAACCCACGACCATGTCAACTGGATTTTGGGCCGCGCCAAAGCCAATGACATCGAAATTGTCGGCATCGTTGAACCCAACCGCGCCTTGGCTGAGCGCCATGCCAAAAGACGGGGCTTTGACATGAGTTTGGTGTACAATACCATCGAAGAAATGGTAGAAAAAACCAAACCCGAAGCGGTGACCGCCTTTAATTCCATCTACGATCACCTCAGTACGGTTGAGTATTGCGCGCCCAAAGGCATCCACGTGATGGTAGAAAAACCCCTGGCGGCCAACTGGAAACACGCCCAAAGGATGATCGAATTGGCACAAAAACACCAGATCCAGCTGCTCACCAACTACGAAACCACCTGGTACGGCAGCAATGCCAAAGCTTACGAACTGATCAATCAGGAAAACAAAATTGGGCCGATCCGCAAAATGGTTTTCCACCATGGCCATCCTGGGCCGGTGGAGATTGGCTGCACTCCCGAGTTTTTGGCCTTCCTCACCGACCCGGTGCTCAACGGTGGCGGCGCATTGACCGATTTTGGTTGTTACGGTGCCAACTTGGCCACCTGGCTACTCAAGGGAGAAACGCCCAAAACGGTGTTTTGCAACCTACGCCACATCAAGCCTAAAACCTATCCCAAAGTAGACGACGAAGCCACCATTGTACTGGAATACGCCAATACTGAGGTGATCATCCAGGCGTCGTGGAATTGGCCTTATAGCCGCAAAGACGTCGAAATTTATGGACAAAGTGGCATCATTGAATGTATAAATGGCAAGGACATGCTGGTGGGGCCAAAATTGGAAGATCGGGGCATACCCTTGGTCGCTGACCCACTGCCAGTCAATGACCCCTTTACCTACCTGGAAGGGGTAGTGCGTGGGCGCATCAAGGTGCAAAATTTCGATTTATCGGCCTTGGACAACAACCGGATCGTCGTGCAAATATTGGAAGCGGCGAAGCATTCGGCGAAGACGGGGAAGGTGGTGGAATGGGAGAAGTTTTTTAAAGGCAAATGAAGGTTGATTAGCTGATTGATTGTTTTTTCCGCAACAAAACAATCTGCCCCAAATGGTACACATCATGGTGAATCAAACCATGTAGCAATACGGAATAGGAATAATTTCGACCATCTACGGTTTGTTCCAGGCGAGACTCATCCAGTTGTTCCAACTGTTCGAGCAAATGCAACTGGCTGTCTTCAAACTGCTGGAGGGTGATAAGCCAACTTTCCTCATTGGGGCTCACCTTGGGGAAATTGGCTTTATCATCCACATCGTAAGTCGTATTTCCCCGCAGTTTTTCGATGGCAAAACGCCGCCAGGCCGTCATGTGCTCCACGAGTTCAATCAAGGTGTGGCTATCCCCAATCTGGTTGCCCAATTGATCGATCGTTACCTGGCGCAAGATTTCCATGACCGATGGGCCATGCCAGGCTGCGCCATCAAAAGTACGACGCAATAATTCAATGATTTCTTGACGATGCATACAGCAGAAATGAGTTGGTGTTAAAGGTACAAAAGCCCAATGAGAAGAATAGGCAATCCTTATGTGAAAAATAGATGAAAAAAAACTGAAACTCAAATACCCCTTTAACCGTATAGAAAGTATAATTTTGTAGACCCTCCTCCCGGGAATCTACAACCCAATATTGAACACGACTGGAAACACTAGTACATTGATAGCTAAAACGTCTTTGGCTCAAACAGCCATGCATATCCTGCATGCTGCTGATGATGCCTTTCAACATAGCGCTTCAGCAATGGAGCAATTGGCCCTGGGTTTGGGGTATGCCCATAGCGATGTCGGGAAAGTCTGGCACTGGCTGGAGCAGGAATTGGGTCGACAAACCGACCTGGGTTGTATTCCCCTAGTACACGATCCTCACAGCTGTACGCCCCCTTTGCACAGTATTTTGGCTTGGACTTGTTGGAAAAAAGACCCTTCCATTGCCCGCATTGAGGAGTTATTTGCTGCTTTGCTGCAATCGCACCGTTTTTGGTACTTGCACCGCGACCCTCAGGAAATTGGGCTGCCTTGTATTCATTTTGCTGAAGAGGCGGTTATGCCTGAGTTTTTCCAACATGATGATGCTCCTTTTCAAATCCAAGACCCCGCTTTTCTGGGTTTCCTTTGCCGCGCCAACGAGTGTCTGATCGAAATGGGGGAAAAACTTAACTATGACCTCGGTGATTTGGTACAATGGCATGAGCTTACGGTTTTTGGTTTGAACGAGGACCTGTGGGATGATGCGTCAAAAAGTTATTGTGGTTTCGATCTCCTTTCTGGGCAAAAACTGAACACGCCTAACTTAGCAAATTATCTTCCCCTCTGGGCTGGGGTGCCTGATCAGGAGCAGGCTGAACAATTGTGTCGCGGTCTGATCAAAGGGTATTTTCGGGACAATTATTGGGCTTTGCCCATCCAGCTGCCTTCCAAAGGGAGTTCAGGTGAGACCGTTTCTTTGCTCTTGAATCGGATGATTTATGCAGGGCTATTGCGTTACGGGTTTAAAGAAAATGCCAGTTACCTGCGCAAAAGCAGCTTGCAAATGGTTGGCGACTACGGTTTTTACAACCTGTACCAGGCTGCGATGCACCCTTATGACAACATTGGAATTGGAACGGGGAATTCAGCTAGCACCGCTGCACTGGTGCTTGACCTTGCCGAGGGCATTGCTGAAAAACGGAGCTTTGAGCAAAATTGGTAAAACCTATAAATAGTACTGGATAAAGGCGGAGTACTCAGTCGCATCCACAACTTTCCACCCAGCTGCCTCAAATTCAGCAATTTCCGCTGTAATCGGAAAGCTGAAGTAGGCCGATTCCGCTTCGTCCTGGGCGAGGATATTCGGTTTTTCACCTTGCAAAATCGACAGCACCTGATCGGCTACATAAGCTGCACTCGCGGGGTATAAGTGTAGGATGTGCCACAATAAGGAACGATCCGGATTGACGGGCAAATGGGAAAAACCAATGATGCCGCCAGTATCAATGGTTTTGTCATCAATGTAATGTAAGGTGCCTTGTATGGCCTTGTCTCCATTTTTCAAAGCCCGAAAAATGGCCAATACCCCCCGATAATTGGGCAAACGCCCCGAGTGAAAATTCACTACCCCCAGCCGGGGAATTTGTACAAATGCATCCCCAAAAATGCGGCCATACCGAATGGAGAGTACCAAATCGGGCTGTAAAGAACGAATCAAATTCAGGCTCTCTTCCGATTTGACGTCATTCAAAGAAGTGATGGGAATAGCGTACTGTTGCGATAAGGCTTCAAAAGTTTGGTACACAGGTTTTCGTTCTTTTGCCTGGGCATCCAGTTGGGGAAATAAAAATTCGTTGGGCAAGATTTGTTCAAAAAATTTCAGGTCTTGAAGTGCCTGTGGAGCAGCCGAATTGGCTTTCCCGACCTTGTCCGAAATAAAAATGTGCTGAATGTATGGATGGAGCAAAGGCAACAAGTGATTGAGCATCACATTACTGGCCAAGTCCCGGTTGGTAAAGTAGAGTAAACGCATGGTGGAGATTATGGCCAAATATACCTTATAAATGATATTTTTGGGTATCAAAATCTTTCGCTACATGAGATCTGTTCTTTTCCTCTTCTGTCTGATTTTTTTGAATCAATCAAAAAGCGCTGCTCAAAACGACAGCACCTATGCCGAACGCCTGGGCTGGCCCAAAGGTGCCAAAGTCCTTATCATGCACGTCGACGACGCCGGAATGTCCTGGGACTCCAACGAAGGCGCTTTGCAGGCCCTGACCAAAGGGGTTGCTACATCGGTAAGTGTGATGATGCCTTGTGGTTGGGTTCCGGGTTTTGTACACCAGCTCAAAAAAAATCCAAGCATTGATGCAGGTTTACACCTCACCCTGACCTCTGAATGGGACGATTACCGCTGGGGGCCCTTGAGTGGCAAGCCGGCAGTACCAGGTTTGGTCGATCAAGAGGGTGCGCTTTGGCCAGAAGTGGAGGATGTGGTCAAAAATGCTTCAGCGGATGAGGTTGAAAAGGAGATTTTAGCGCAAATCGCCCGGGCTCGCCAAATGGGTTTTGAGCCCACTCATATGGATTCCCACATGGGTACCCTGTTTGCTTCGCCTGCCTTTTTGCAGCGCTACATCAAGGTTGGCATTCAGGAGCGGATCCCAGTGATGATGCCCGCCGGGCATTGCAGTATGATCGCAGAAACCAATAAGTTAGACCCTTTTACCCTGGGCCTCTTGCGGAATGCGGGCAAAAACCTCTGGAGCAATGGCCTTCCCGTACTGGATGACCTGAACAATGAAACTTATGGCATGAAGATTCCACCCGGATTGAGCGATCAAGCCATGCAAAAGTTAAAAACCAAGTTGATCATCGAATCTTTCCAACGGCTTAAACCGGGAGTGACCATGTTGATCGTGCATTGCACGGCCCCCTCCCCTATTTTTAAACACATTTCCGGCTCCGGTGATGTGCGCAAAAGCGACCTCCTGGCGATGCAATCTCCCGAATTGAAAGCCTATTTGCAAAAAGAAGGGATTGTACTAACGACCTGGCGGGAGTTGATGGAGCGGAGGAAAAAACTGAAATAGGGTTGAGGAGTTGAGTGGTTGAGGAGTTGAGGCTACCGCGAGCAACTTAGACGCGACCTTGTCTAAGCTGCTCGCGGTAGCTTCAACTCCTCAACCATACTACTGTAAATTTTGCTCGGAGGACATCAATTGCCACGTGCTTTAGCGCGTGGACAGGGATTGCCCTTGTTGATGGGCTTCAGCCCTAGCCTTTATTTTTAAGCCAGGGCTAAAGCCCAAATCCGGGAAATTTCCAAGCCCCCAGGCTGAAGCCTGGGGCAATTAATGTCCTCCGAGCAAAATGTAAAGTAGTATGCGCCTCAACTTAATTCACTCTCACCCCTTCAACCGTGCGGCTATTCCGATCCTGCCGATCGATGCGGCGTAGATCGACCATCAATCCGGCAAAGGCAGCACCGTAGTTGACTTCGTATTCTTTGCCATCGTAAGTGACCTTACCAGAGGCTCTTTCCCAATCTTTGGCCAGCAGCACATAACGTTCACCCGCTTTGGGGTTGGGGCCAAACATCAGGAAGCGTTGGTCAGAGCCATTTTCAAAAGCAATGGCGAAACGATTGGCCTTGGGGCTAAACGTGAATACCCCGGGGGTGCTGCGGGGAATAAAAATTTCTTCTACTTTTTCCCCATTGATCATCCGCACTTTTCCTTCCACAATTTCGGAAGCGTTTTCACCTAGTTTCCGCCGGAGATAAACATCGTCGGACAAATAAAACTGGATTTTTTTCAGTTCTGACTCACTCCAACGGTTGCGATCGTACAAATCCTGGGTAAAATAAGACAGGCTTGAACTACAACTGCTGAACGCAGCCCACAGCAGTAAAAACATAAGGGTATTTCTCATCATCACGTATTTTTGGTTTGTGATGGGGAAATTACAGGAAGTCACCTATGTGTAAAAGAGGATTATGAAAAGTTTAACGAGGGTTAAAATTGTTTAACAGGGTTCCCAGGGTTCTGGGGTTTCTGTAACTTTGGAACTTTGTACATTTCCAGACAATCCCTTTTCCCCAAATTTTGTTACATTAGCACGTAGGTAGTTAAACGACCAAAACATGAGAATTTTTACAGAGAAAACGACTTTCCTCAGCTTGCTTTTTAGCTTACTGGCTTTGCCTTTGGCCATGGCCACACACAACCGGGCTGGAGAAATCACGATAGAACAAGTGGGCAACTGTGTGACCAGTTTGACCGTCAAAGCAACCATTGTTACCTATACCAAGGCTAGTAGCTTTATGGTGGATCGTGACTCCTTAACCATTTTTTGGGGCGACGAATCTCCGGGAGCACGTGGACAACAAGTGCTGAGGGTCAATGGCCCGACCGGGGGGAATGGAATTGGCAAAGGAGTATTGCTGGAAAACGATACCCGCAAGAACGTTTACGTCGCTTTCCACACCTACCCTTCGCGGGGCACTTATGTGATTTCGATGAATGACCCCAACCGCAACGGGGGCATCATCAACCTCAATTTCCCGAACTCGGAACAGATCAAATTCCACATCCAAACCACCTATACCTTCCCCAACCCACAGGTGGATGGCTGCAACAATACCCCGGTGTTGTTGCAACCACCGATCGATATTGGTTGTGTCGGCAAACCCTTTATCCACAACCCCAATGCTTACGACTCGGATGGCGACAGTTTGGCCTACAAGTTGATCGTTCCATTTTCGGATCGAGGCGTGCAAGTGCCGAATTACCTCTTTCCCAATATGGTCAGTCCGGGCCCCAAGAACAACCTGAGCATCAATGAACGAACCGGGGAAATTGTGTGGGATGCCCCCCAACGAGCCGGGGAATACAACCTGGCCATGATCATCATCGAGTACCGGGACGGCAATCCCCTGGATACCATTGTGCGCGACATCCAGATTTTGATCCAGAGTTGTGACAACCAACCGCCCAAAATTGTAGCCCCCGATGAAATTTGTGTTATTGCAGGGCAAGTTGTTGAATTCAAAGTAACCGCCACAGCACCAATCGAAGAAACCCGGCAAAGGGTGAAATTGGGTGCTTTGGGTGGGCCTTTTGAAGTAAAAATCAGTCCCGCAACCTTTACGCCAAATATCAATACTTACCAGAATGACCCATTTGTAAAAACCTTCCGTTGGGAAACGCGTTGCGAACACATTTCGGATCAGTTCTACACGGTCGTGTTCCGAGCGGTGGATGATTTTTACCCGCGAGACTCCACGGGTCTGTCTATCCTTAAAACGGTACGAATAAAAGTCGTCGGGCCGCCGCCGGAGGATGTGCGAGCCGCGCCTGGCAATGGATTCATTGATGTCAGTTGGCAAAAACCTTACGTGTGTGACAAAGCGGCGGAAAATTACTTCCAGGGCTTTACCGTTTGGCGAAGGGTGGGCAGCAACTCGTTTGAGCCCGACACCTGTAAGCCTGGTTTACAAGGCCGTGGCTATACCAAATTGACCGAATTTTCCATCGTGGATAGCTTGAATAAACGCTACCATTTCCGCGACAATGACGTGGAACCGGGTCGTACTTACTGTTACCGGATATTGGCTGAATTTGCTAAAACGACCCCGGGTGGGCGTTACGCTTACAACCTTTTGGAAAGTTTGCCTTCCAAAGAGGCTTGTGTACAGCTCAACCGCAATTTGCCGATCATCATCAAGGCCGATGTGGTCAGTACCAGTGCCACTACGGGTAGGGTGCAAGTCTGTTGGACCAAACCTAAACCGAATGATCTGGACACCATCGTCAATCGTGGGCCGTATAGTTATGAAGTGATGCGCGCCGAAGGTTTGACCCCGGCAGACGCGGCTTTCCAGCCCATCGCTCGTTTTACCAGTGCAACATTCAAGGGCGCCAATGATACTTGCTTCCTGGATCAGAACCTGCGTACGGCCACTACAGCCTATAGCTACCGCATTCGTTTTTACACAGGTCGATCTTCGACGGCCCCATTGGGGGCAACGCCATTGGCATCTACGGTATTTTTGCAAATCAGTCCTTCGGATAAGCTGTTGAATTTGAGTTGGCAAGAAAATACCCCTTGGGACAATTATGCTTATGTGGTGTTCAAAAAGAATGCTAGAGGCACATTTGATTCGATTGCAACCGTGACCACCAATCGGTATACCGACCGCAACCTGATCAATGGCACCGAATATTGCTACAAAATCCGGGCTTTGGGCACCTATGGCATTGTGGATATTGTCAGTCCGCTGATCAATCATTCGCAGGAAGCTTGTGGGCGGCCACAGGACAATGTAGCTCCTTGCCCACCGACCATCAAAGTCGGAACAATTTGTGACAAACCGACTGATTGTTCCGATCGTGAGCTACAAGTCAACACCATTACCTGGAATCGCCCGACCACGACCTGCCCCGAAGCAACCGACTTGGCAGGGTACAAGGTGTATTTCAACAGTGGAGATACTGTAGGTACCTATACCTTGGTGGGCACCATCACTTCGCCGAACACCTTGATATTTACCCATCGCCCTGAATTGGGCATTGCGGGTTGTTACACGGTTACATCGGTGGATCAGCTGGGCAATGAAAGTGCACGCAGCAATCTGATATGTGTGGACAACTGCCCACGCTACCAGCTGCCGAATACCTTCACGCCGAATGGAGACAATCAAAACGACTTGTTCACACCTTTCCCCTTCTGTTTTGTCGCCTCGGTCGACTTCCAGGTGTTCAACCGCTGGGGGCAACTGGTGTTCAAAACTACCGATCCGAACTTGAATTGGGATGGGAATAACTTGCAAGGCGATGCGCTCCCTGCCGGGGTGTATTATTACAAGTGTAAGGTGTTTGAACAACGGGTGAATGGTGTGGTGCCGGTGGAGAAACCGTTGGAGGGGTATATTCAGTTGGTGAAGTAGCGGTGAGCTATGAGCTGTCAGCAATCAGCTATGAGGGTGCCTCAGGCTGATTGCTGAGGTCATAATTCTGAACATTGTGAGGTTTATCGGTAAAATTCTGCTGACGTTTTACGTTTTGGCGATGGTGAGCTTTTTACTACAAATGTTCATTCGGAGCACAAACCTATCGTCTAACAAAAAAATGGCTACGAAAGACGAAAACCTGCCCTTTGCAAACGTTGCTGGGCTGTCATTTCTCTATCTCACTATAAGCCGCCAATCTAGCTTCTTTACTTTTTGAATTGTTGTCAAAATTGCATTTTTACTAGTCAACCGAATGGTGTCTTGCCCGTATCTTATTTCTAAATAATCCAAGTCGATGTCGGTAGCCGATGGCAAATACATAGCCACAACTGTCCCGATAGGCATTGTTTCTCCAGAGTCCAAAGTTATTTTATTCATTTTCTGTCCTCTGAGCTCAATTGCTTCAGGTGTCTTGTTGCCAAGTTGTCTATTCTCAAGTGTCGGGTAGTAAATAATCTCAATTTTACCTTTTGTCCTGTTTTCCAAATTCAACGTATGAACTGGGTCACAGCTTGTTAAAGTAAGTAAAATTATCAATGTTAATATATATGGCAGGGTTTTCATATTGTGTTTTTTAATGCCGCATAACGCGATAAGGTTTTGCGAAGCTCCGAAAAAATATTGAGCGCAGTGAGGATTTATAGCTCAAATACATCTATAATCTTGTAACCCGCTGTTTCAACGGCGGGATTGAGTGCCGGAGCTCCCTCACATCTAACATCCTTCCAGAGGCTTGCATCTACCATGTTCTCATGATGCGAGCCTCTGGAAGGATGTTAGATGTGAGGGGTGGGTGCGCTTAGGTCCACCCGTTGAAACGGGCGGTTACAAGATGTTAGATGCTGTTGGTGCTAACACCTAACGTATTCAATTCTTTTGAAAATCTTGGGGGTGGGTGTTGCCGCATATTCTTGCAAATAGGCCACCAGCAGATCCTGATAATGTTTTACTTTATCCATTGTACAATAGGCTCCCAAGCTACAGAAGCAGTTCTTTAGGCGTTGGCGTATGAATTGCCTATAGCTTTAGCTGGTGGTTTGAAGGTCAAGTGATTGGGAGACATTAGGCATTTCGACCAGCGGCAGCGCCGCCAAAACGTCTGTAGCTCAAGGAACGAAGGTAGATTTTAAGGTACGTAGTACCGAAACTGTTGCATTTGTTCTGGTGCTGCATCTTAACAGCCTTGCACGGTCCGAATGCAACCGATGTTTTATCAGTCACAACGTGTGAGTTAGTTATTCTTCTTCAGTTTTGTCGCTTTTTTCAGATAGCCCTTTTCTTTTCATTAACCATTTTACCAAAGGAGGAATTAAGATAAGCAATCCCAATAAGGCACTCATTTTTTTCTGTTTCAAAATAGGCATTAAAATAAAAAAGACTACTAAAAGGCTTGTTATTGCTAGAATCGTTCCAAAAAGCGATCTTGAAAATCCAACAGGATTGCGCTTAAAATCATCTTTATAACCGAAGTATAGAAACAAAGCAAAAATGGATAAGATGATGATGGTTTCCATTTCAATATTTCGTGTAGGTTAATTTGTTCCAAATCCTGAATACACCCTTTCCTCCTCAGGTACAAACCCCAAAACAATATCCTCAACAGGAACGCCCAACTGCACTAATTCTTCAGCAACCTCCTCTTCTGTCCAATTTTGAATGACCCATATTTTTTCGTTTCGAATATCAAAGTGCATCATTACATCAAAGGAGAAAGTTCCTTTATGCCAACCTGTACTGACTAACTGAAAGTGGTTATGTTCCCGATCTGTAATCAGCATTTTTTCCAATCCTGGTGCGTTGGCATAAGGTGTTGTCGCATATTCTTGCAAATAAGCCACCAACAAATCCTGATAATGCTTTACTTTATCCATTGTACAATGGTTTTAGCTGATGATTCATAAACAATAATACGCAAATTTCTCCTATTGATGACTTTCTGAATAAAGGGTTTTTGAAAAAAGCCATCAAAGGTATTCGCAGGAACCGCTAAATACAAGATACGATCAGGCTCATAATCTTCTAAAGCTAGAAGGTAGTTCTCATATTGCCCCAAGGCTTCATGAAAAGCATTTAAGGGCGAAGATTTGATGAAAGATTTGACTTCTACCGCAATCTTTTCAAAGCCCTTTTCTGCGACAAGTAGTTTTTCTGCGCCTAAGTCAATAAAAAAACCTACCTCGCCCACTTTAAATGGGAAGCTATCATGGGTGATTATCCAACCATCCTTTTCCAGGGCTTCCCGTACCGCATCATGATAAATGTCCTTTGCCAATTTTTTTCAACAAATTTATTTCCAAACCAAGAAAAAAGCAATAGCAAAACAAAATATTTGTCACTAAATTACTTCAACTCAGCCGCCCAAACAGCACCGAAAACAGCTAATATCACACCATCACATGTTCAAGGTTCGTTTTTCTCTTACACCCGATAGCAATTCCAAACGAATTGCGTCCGCAGTGCGGACGTATTTGGAAGCTCGGTCTTCAACTATTCCTTTTTCAGATCCCCCAAAAGTGCCTTCGCATTCTCATTCCCCGGATTCAGCTTCAAGGCTATTTGGCAATTTTCTTCAGCAGCTTTGAGTTGTCCCAGCACAAATTGAGCTGCCGCAATCCCGTAATAAACTCGATCATCCTTTGGGTCAAGTTTTGCTGCTTTTTGGTAGTAGTCAATCGACTTTTGATACTCCTCAATGTCGTAACAAGTCGCACCAATGTTGAAGCAAGCCTTGAAGTATTTTGGATTGATTTTTAAGGCCGCTTCAAATTTTTCAATCCCAACCTTAGCCTGTCCCAAGTCGAGGTAACTTACCCCCTGTTTGTAATAGCTGGTGTCCAATTTGTAATTCTGTTCTATACACTTTTGAAATACGATAACTGCTTTGTCGTGGCTTTTGCTGTCATAGAGCTCGGTAGCCATTTTATACAAATCCGCAGCGGATTGATTGTCCAAAGATTTTTCAAAACCGTCATCATTGGAAACCAAAGGCTTGCTGGGGTCAGGGTTGCCAACGTCCCAGCCGTCGTAAGATGCAACTTGAAAAGTTTTAGCAAGTTGGTCGAGTTGGATTTCTCTTTCCAAAAGGGAAGCCCTTGAATGGATTTCTACTTTTTCAACGTGAAGGATGAACTCCTGATCTTCGGCCTTTTCAAGTCTAACCAATTTATACTTGTCTTTAAGCAACTCGTCTTTAAGTTCTGCGAGCTTGGATTGGTCCTGGTCGTAAAAGAAGTAACCATAAAGCAGCGGTTTTTTAGTGTCCACTCCTTGAAGTTCCATTTTGTCAAATATGGTGTTGATGTTGGTTTGTCTTTCGTTGTCTTGTACCGGAGCACAATTGGTGATGCTCAGTAGGGCGAGAAATACAGCACTTATTTTTCTCATTGTTGTCGATGTATTATGGTGTCGTTAAAATGGGGTACAACGCGCTAAGGCGTTGTGAAGTTCCGGAAAAGAATGAAGCTAAGCGAGATTTTTTTCGGAATTTTGCAACGCCAAAGTTTTACGAAGCGCAGCCGGAGGGAGAACTTTGTACAACGCAATAAGCACATCAAAAGAAAAAGCGCCCTTGTGCCAGCCTGTATTGGCCCGTTGAACCATCAAAAACCATGTAAATGAAGACAATACAATAGCGTAATTTCTAATAGATAGGCAATATTTATCCAAATATAACAGATTATTTACCGATATAAAACAAAAATTCACCTGGAAAAAATAAAATAATCTAGCACTTTTTAATTTTTTTTAAAAAAGAGCACTATGTTTGTTTAAATGTTTTTACAATAACCTGACTTAAGTATGTACCCTAAAAAAGACCAAAACAAGTCCGGGATCATGAAGGAGCGTTATCTCTCCTATTCAATGTCTTGTGCAAACTTGCATGAACCGAGGGATAAATGCTTGCCTTTGATTACCAAACCATACAAACAAGCATTGTAACACAATGGCAATTATAAACTCCTCAGCACGAAGCCAACCTAAACCAAATTTCAATAAATTGCTTAAACTCAACTATATGATGATTAGAATTTTACGAACACAGATCAGAATCTGCTTAATTCTGATCCTGGGTCTCTGCGGGGCAGGCGCCTTTGCTCAGGGAACAGTGAGAGGTACGGTTACCTCAAAAACAGATGGAATGCCTCTTCCTGGCGTGAATATACTAGTCAAGGGGAGGACTACTGGTACCGTTACGGAAGTAGACGGCCGTTTTTCGCTTCAGGTTAGTCCTGGTGAAACGCTTGCCTTCTCGTACACAGGATTCGCTACGCAGGAAGTGCTGGTGACTAACCAAACTGAGTTGAACATCGTTCTTGGAGAGGATGTAACCAATATGCAGGAAGCCGTGATAACGGCACTCGGCATCAGTAAAGAAAGTCGAAAACTTGGGTATGCTGTTTCTACCATTAATGGCGATCAACTGAACAAGGCTAGAGAAACCAACGTAGCCTTATCCCTTCAGGGCACAGCTCCGGGGGTAACAGTAAGAGGTACCAATGGTGGCCCCGGCGGAACAGCTCAAGTGCTGCTGCGTGGGATGCCCAGCATGAACAGCGGTGGCTCACCACTCTATGTTATCAATGGTATTCCCATGGATAACACGCAGCGCGGTAGTGCTGGCGAGTGGGGTGGCGGCGACAATGGCGACGGTATTGGTAACCTTAACCCGGACGACATTGAGAGTATGACCATTCTAAAAGGTCAGTCAGCTTCTGCGTTGTATGGAGCTCGCGCTTCAAACGGTGTAATCTTAATTACCACCAAAAAGGGTAAGAAAAACGATTTTTCCGTTGAGTACAACACGAATTTCATGACTGACAATGCCATGAATCTTACTGATTTCCAGTACGAGTATGGCCAGGGTCTTTTGGGTGTTAAACCGGTGGATGCCAACTCCGCACTCTCTTCAACTCGGATGAGTTGGGGGCCTAAGTTAGATGGTAGCTCTACCCCTCAATTTGATGGTAAGTCTTATCCTTACGCTGCGCAAAGGGACAACATCAAAAACTTCTACAGAACCGGTTCCTCCTTTACCAACACCGTTTCGGTTTCAAAAGGAAATGAGTCAGGTTCTTTCAGATTGTCGGCCTCAAACCTTTCCAATCAATCCATGGTGCCAAACAGTGGCCTCGAACGGAAAACGTTTAACTTTAGCTTGGATCAAAAAATCACTAAAAAGCTTTCGGTTACGGCTGTTGCAAACTACGTGGATGAAAAGGCAGACAACCGGTCATACCTGAGTGATGGGCCAATGAACGCGAACAACATCTTGTTCCTGGCAACCAACGTAAATGAGAACATTTTAGCCCCCGGATTTGACGCGGCAAAGAATGGTGCCGAAGTTCGGTGGAGTGATGATGAGTACGTAAGCAACCCTTACTTTGTAACCAATCAATTTGAAAATGACCACAGCCGTAGACGTGTGATTTCATCGTTGATGGCACGTTACGATATCACCAGCTGGCTGTATGCACAGACTCGTGTGGGCTATGATTTAAGCAATGACAAGTCTTTTAATGTAACTCCTTGGGGAACTGCCTACCAAACCAGACCTGATGGAAGTGGATCGATGGGGCAATCTCAAACCCAGCGTTCTGAGTTGAACATCGAAGCAATTCTTGGTGCGAACAAGAAAATTTCCGATGATTTAACGATCGATGCCTTGATTGGAGGTAACATTCGTAAGAATGAATCAGAATCAGTAGGAGTTGGCGGGGCGTTTTTTACACTTCCCTATGTATATACCTTGTCAAACTTGTCACAACGAGGTGGGGGTGATTATGGATTTTCGAAGCAAGGTGTTCATTCAGGGTTCTACTCAGTGGATTTCTCCTACAAGAATTTCCTGACCGTAAACACAACTGGCCGGTACGATGACTATTCCACGCTTTATTCTTTGATCAATCCAGAAAAGCAGACGGGAATCTTTACGCCATCGGTATCCACCAGTTTCTTGTTCAGCGAATTGGGCAATTTTGGGAAATTGAGCTTTGGTAAACTACGTGCTTCCTTCGCTCAAACCAGTGGTGAGCTAGGTGATCCTTACCAAACATCATTGTACTATAGCTTGGATCGTTCATTCAATGGTCGGCCCATGGGTACATTCCCTGGAACTGCACCCAACTCTACTTTGAATCCATTTACCCTTACCGAAATTGAAATCGGTACCGAACTTAAGTTCTTCCAGAACCGTTTGGGATTTGATTTGGCCTGGTTCAACCGTACGACCAAAAATGAAATCATGCGCGCTAATTTTAGCCCAGCAGCTGGATTTACTGGTGGTTTTGTAGGCACGGGTTCAACTAAAAACACGGGTATTGAGCTTCAAGTTAAAGGGGTAATTGTTCGGACAGCAAATTTTGAATGGAACGCAACGCTGAATTACACCAACGTTAGCAACAAGATCATCTCTACTGACCTAAACAATACCAATCTGCAATTGGGCTCCAATCGCGCCACCTTAGGCAATGCCATTACCGCTTTTGTGCCGGGCCTAGCTGGTCCGCAGATCATGGCGTATGATTACAAAAGAAGCAATGGTCAAATTGTAGTGGACGCAAGTGGAATTCCAGTGAGAGGTGCTTTAATCCCAATGGGAAGTGTTTTGCCTAACCAATATGGCGGCTTAATGAATCAACTGACCTATAAAGGTTTCAATCTTGCATTTCTCATTGACTATAGCTTCGGGAATAAAGTACTTTCTGCAACCGAGCACTATTCCATTGCCCGTGGCTTGAACAAAATCACCCTGGAAGGCCGTGATGGAATCACAACGGGTGTGATTGAATCAGGAACACCCAATACAGTGAAAGCTCCTGCTCAATTGTACTACCGGGCTGTTGCACAACAGATTACCTCAAGCAGTGTAGTGGATGGTGATTTCATAAAATTCCGCCAGCTTACTTTAGGCTACCAGATTCTAGGCTCAAAACTTGGAAAGCTTCCTTTCCAGTCTATTCAATTGTCCTTGGTTGGGCGTAACCTTGCCATCTTAATGCGTAAAGCGAAGAACATCGATCCTGAATCTTCATTCGGATCTAACCTCCGCTACTACGGCATTGAGGGAACAGGTTTGCCTTCTGCCCGTTCAATTGGACTCAACCTTAACTTTAAATTCAAATAGCCAGAACCATGAAAATACAATATAAGAATATCCTTAAACAAGGAAGACTTGCCTACTTAGTGTTGGTACTGACTTTCTTTACCTTCTCCTGCGACGATTTGGCCGAGTTGAACGTAGACCCAACCAGGTCTTCACCCGCAAACTTTGACCCGAATTTCTTCTTGTCTTCTAGCCAAGCGAATTATTTGGGTGCAACTACGGGATACAGTGGCCCTATCCTATTTCAGAGCGGCTGGGTACAAATTTTGGCCAGTACCTCTACCTTAGGTGCCAACTACTACTCCAACATGGACAAGTATGTTCCATCTACCAACACAGCGAATTATCAACAAGGAGGCTGGAACAATGGTTATCGATCAGCTACCCTGGCCAATCAAATCTTGTTTGATACCGACGGCAAAACTGGGTTTGAAAATTTGAGGGCGGTGGCCAAAATCATGATCATCCTGAATATGCAGCACATTAGCGATGTTTATGGAGACATACCTTACTCGCAAGCATTGCAGGCTGCTGCCGGGCTCACCCAGCCTGAATATGACACACAGGAGGCTCTTTACCAGGCGCTGCTCAAAGATTTGGACGCTGCGGTAAGCAGTTTAGATGTGTCCAAAAAAGGCCCAACTGCGGATCTGATGTACAATGGGGATGTTGCCAAATGGAAAAAATTTGGTTACTCGCTCATGCTGCGCATGGCCATGCGATTGGTAAAAGCAAGTCCAGCCACTGCCAAGACTTATGCCGAGAAAGCAGCAGCGGGCGGCACATTTGCCAGTGCAGCTGATGACGCTGTTATCAAGTATGACAATACCAATGGCTATACGAACGGCAACGCTGGACCTTTGAATACTGCTTCTGATTTCTATGAGGTTCGCTGGAGCAAAACCATCATTGATTATTTGAAGAGCAAAAATGATCCTCGCCTGGGGGTAATTGCTGAAGTTCCACAAGATGGCTTTGCGGCGAACAACAACGCTGCACTGAGTGGCAATTCTACTCCTGCAAATCAGCTTGGTTTGCCCAACGGATTTGATATAGCTGGAGGAGCTACCGACATCAGTAAATCTCCTGGCTTTCCAGGCGCAACAGGCTCTGGCTCTGATGCTACCAAAATTGGGAAGTACTCACGTCCAACAGCTATCTACCGCAATGTAAATGCCCCCGCATTTATTCTGACTTACGCTGAGAGTGAATTACTCTTGGCAGAGGCAGCTGTAAGGGGCTTTACGGTATCGGGAACTGCGGCTAGTCGTTACAGCAACGCGCTTCGAGGTGCCTTGGCTGGCATGGCACCATTTGGCGCCAGCGCAGCTATTGATGCGGCCACGATAAACGCATTTGTTACAGCAAACCCACTTGACGTTTCTTCCTCAGCCAATTCGCTAAAGATGATCAATGAGCAGTATTGGGCAACCACTGGCCTTTTGTTCAACTTTGTAGAGGCATGGAACAACTGGAAACGTTCGGGTCATCCGGTGCTAACTCCGGTTAGATTTACTGGCAATTTCTCGAATGGAGCAATTCCTCGCCGGCAGCCTTATCCAACTGGAGAAGCAGGTCAGAATGGTGATGCCTACAAAAAGGCCGTAACCAGACTTCAAGGAGGCGATCAGTGGACTTCCCGCATTTGGTGGGACGCGAATTAAGTTGAAAATCACTTAGGAACCTTCTCGTTCCCTATAAAAGTAAAAGGCTGGACTCCAATCCGGCCTTTTATTTTTTTTATAACTTGCTGTTGATAATTGCGTTTGAAAGTGACGAAATTCTCCGTATCAATGAAAAAAGTATTCGCAATTGCACTTTCTTTAATCACCTCGATATCTAATCAGGCGCAAAGTTTATTCGAGCCTGTTAACTCTTCGCGTTCAGGTGTATCATTCAAAAACACCATTGTTGAAAATGCGACTCAAAACGCATTGACCTACGAAAACTTATTCAATGGCGGGGGGATTGCCGTTGGGGACATCAACAACGATGGCCTCGAAGACATTTACTTTATTTCTAACATGCAACTCAATAAATTGTACCTCAACCAGGGCAATTTCAAATTCAAAGACATTACCCAAACTGCGGGAGTAGCTGGCCGGGTGGGATGGAAAAGTGGCACATCCATGGTAGACATCAACGGCGATGGGCTTCTCGATATCTACGTGTGCTACTCTGGAAAAACAGATGCAGAAAAAAGGCGCAATCAGTTTTTTATCAACCAGGGAAATCTCACTTTCATCGATAAGGCCCAAGAGATGGGCCTTGACGATCCATCCTACACCACCCAAGTCTCCTTTTTTGACTACGATCGCGATGGTGATCTTGATGCTTTCTTGATCGCTACCAATGTAAACGTGATCCGCGACCTGGAATATTCACAGGCACGCAAATCAAAACACCCCTATGCCGGAGATAAATTGTTTCGCAATGACAATGGGCGCTTTACCGAAGTAACGGAGCAAGCGGGTATTCTTTCCAATGCCCTCGGCTTTGGTTTGGGGGTGGCCGTATCGGATGTGAACAAAGATGGCTGGCTAGATATCTATGTCTCTAACGACTATGCCGAACCGGATTACCTCTACATCAACAATCAGGATGGAACCTTCACCAATAAGCTGGATGTTTCGCTCCAACACATTTCGCAATTCTCGATGGGCTCAGATGTAGCGGATGTCAACAATGATCTGTTACCTGATATTTTCACTGTTGACATGTTGCCCGAAGACAATAAAAGACAGAAGCTATTGTACGGACCGGACAACTACGAGCAATTCGCGCTTATGGTGAGCGAAGGTTACCATTACCAGTTCATGCGCAATATGCTGCACCTCAACAATGGCAACGGTACATTTTCGGAAGTGGGGCAATTGGCGGGCATATCCAACACTGACTGGAGTTGGGCACCTCTCTTTGCCGATTACGATAACGATGGCTGGAAAGATCTATTTGTCACCAACGGATACTTCCGGGACTATACCAATCGCGATTTTCTTAAATACAAAGGGGATTACTATTTTCAGAAAGTTCTGGCGCACGAAAAAGCGGATACCTTGGAGTTGGCCAAGTCCATGCCTTCCACACCAGTGCACAATTATATTTTTAAAAACATGGGCAATGCCCGGTTTGAGGATCAAAGCAAGGCCTGGGGGTTTTCAATGCCCACTTTTTCAAATGGCGCTGCTTATGCCGATCTGGACAATGATGGCGATCTGGATTTGATTGTCAACAATCAAGATGCTGAAGCTTCGCTTTACCGGAATCTTGCACGCCAACAAAACGCATCGCGCCATTACATCGCTTTGCAACTGAAGGGTGCTGGACTGAACACGCAGGCGATTGGTAGCGCGGTTACGATTTACACGGCACAGGGCAGGCAGTTTTTTGAGATGATGCCCGTGCGCGGTTATCAGTCCTCTGTTTCTAGCAGAATGCATGTTGGCTTGGATGGCCAAATAAAGATCGATTCGATCGTTGTAGTTTGGCCTACGGGCAAAAAAAGTAAAATTGCCAACGCAATAGCCGACCAGCTGCTGGTGTTGGAAGAAGTAAACTCGACACCAACTGATCATGATGCTACCCCTCAAACAGCTACCCTTTTTAAAAGCGAAAAATCCCCACTCACCTATCGTCACACCGAATATGGGGCAAATGACTTTAAACGACAACCACTGCTCAACACCATGCTATCGCCTTGCGGCCCCGTGATGGCAAGTGCCGATGTCAATAAAGATGGCACGCTGGATATTTTTGTAGGCGGCACCAAAGAAAATCCCGGTCGCTTGTTCGTCCAGTTGAGTAACGGCATTTTCCGGATGATGGGTAATTTTGATTTCAAAGAAGATGCCAATTGCGCGGATGCAGATGCCCGCTTTTTCGACGCAGATGGTGATGGTGATCAAGATTTATATGTAGTGAGTGGCGGTTATCACGAATACCAACCGGATGAAGATGCCTTGCAAGATCGCTTGTACCTCAATGACGGTAAGGGAAACTTCAGCAAAGCGCTAGGCGCGATACCACACATGTCGCCAGCCAAATCCTGTGTGCGGCCAATCGATCTTGACCACGATGGGGATCTTGACTTATTCGTAGGTGGCAGGGTGATGCCAGGTTCATATCCACAATCTCCACCAAGTTATCTCTTGCTCAATGATGGTTCAGGGCGATTTACCGATGCTACTGAAAGTCTATTGCCTTTATTGAAAAACCTGGGAATGGTTACCGATGCAGCCTGGCTTGATGTAAACAAGGACACTTTTGCTGACCTAATTGTAATGGGAGAGTTCATGCCGATCAGCGTATTTGTCAACCAACAAGGGAAACGTTTTGAAGAAGCCACCAATCAATATTTCAAAAATGTGGAATCTGGCTGGTGGAGTAAACTAGCCGTGGCCGATTTTGACCATGATGGCGATGAGGATCTGATTGCGGGTAACTTCGGTTTGAATTCGCAATTCAAAGCCAGCGAATCAGAACCCATCAGCTTGGTATATACCGACTTTGATGGCAATGGCAGCATAGATCCGATTCTGGTTTCGTATGTGCAGCACAAACCTTACCCCTTTGCTGGTCGCGATGAAATGTTGGATCAACTTTTCCCCTTGCGCAAGAAGTTCACGACCTATGCACCCTATTCTGAAGCCACACTAAGCGACCTGTTCACTCCTGCGGAGCTTTCGCAAGCGAAAAAATTAACCGCGACTGAACTGCGGACTGTTTATTTCGAAAATCAGGGCAAGCAGTTTGTCAAACACATTTTGCCACCTGAGGCCCAGTATGCACCAGTCTATAGTATTGAAGTACTTGATTACAATCATGATGGTCATCTCGATTTTATCCTGGCTGGCAACCAGAGCGCGATACGCATCCGTTTGGGTAGTATTGATGCAAACTTTGGGCAGGTTTATGAAGGAAATGGCAAAGGAAATTTCAGGTACGTACCACAGGCGGAATCTGGATTGTCATTGACTGGCGATGTCAAATCAATGAAATGGATCAAAACGGCTGCCGGGGAATTCCTGCTTGCAGGGATCAATAATTTTGGCATTGTAGCCTACAAAAGGAATGAGTCAAATTCAAAGTAAATTTTATTACCTGATGAAATACTTTTTCAGCATAAGCTTCTTTTTGATCGTCACGACACGCCTCCTTGCGCAGACGGATGAGCAGGCAGCAGCCCAGTTCATCAAATCAGCTTTTCATCTTTCAGAAGTGATGCTGCACGATGTGGCCAATCCACCCGCCGCCGCCCGCTTCTATTCCTATTCTATGTTGAGTGCCTATGAAGTATTGCAGCGCAATCAACCGGATATGCTTGCATTGAGTAAAAACTTTCAGGTAGCTCCTGGCTTTGTTCAGTTGACCCTTCCAACAAATTTTAACCCTGCATTTTGTGCTACGTATGCCATGCTCGAAACAGGCAGGTTGATTCTGCCTTCCGGTTACATGCTGGAAGAGAAACAAGCTGAATTGATCACCATTTTTCGAAAGAGCTATAAACTGAATGCAAAGCACATTGAGGAGAACAAGCAATACGCCAATCAGGTGGCGGCGCAGGTGCTGGCTTATGCAAAAAAAGATGGCTACTTTTCGCTCAGCGTACTGCCGCGCTACAAAGCCAACACCAAAGAAGCCGGGAGATGGTACCCAACGCCCCCCGAATACATGGGCGCGGTAGAGCCGCAATGGAAAACCATTCGAACCTTCTTTCTCGATTCAGCCGACCAATTTTTACCGGACGATCCGGCACCTTTCAGTACCGAAAAGGGAAGCAGTTTTTTCAATCAGTTAGAAGAAGTGGTTACCATCTCCAAGAATCTTACTGCAGAACAAAAAGCCATCGCTGGATTTTGGGATTGCAATCCGTTCGCGGTTACGTACTCCGGTCATGCTGCCATGGGTGTGAAGAAAATTTCACCGGGTGGCCATTGGATTGGCATCACGGGTATTGCTTGTCGTAAGGCTAATGCTTCACTGCAAAAGACGATTACGGCACACGCACTCATCGCGCTTTCCTTGCACGATGCCTTTGTAAGCTGTTGGCACGAAAAATACCGCAGCGATCGCATTCGTCCAGAATCTGCCATCAACAAATATGTAGATGAAGCGTGGCGCCCACTACTACAAACGCCACCCTTCCCGGAATACACCAGCGGCCACAGTGTAATCTCCAACGCCAGTGCGGAGGTACTGAGTTACCTCTTCGGAGAAAACTTTGAATATGTGGACACCTCAGAGGAGTATTTTGGATTGCCAGCCAGGTCGTTCCAGTCATTTAAAGCGGCATCGCAAGAGGCTGCCATCTCTCGCCTTTATGGTGGCATCCATTTTCGGGATGCTATCGAGGCGGGTCAACGCCAGGGCGAAGCCATCGGAAAATACATTGTTGAAAAAGTCAAAAACGGGAATACCCGTAGATGATGAAGAGACTAAGCAGTGGGGCAAAATAAGGTGTTTACTTTATTTTACTTCCATTCCTAAATAGCGGTAAAAGGAATTTTAGCATAACCTATTGGATGTATGAAAAGGAACGAATTTATAAAAGCAAGCTCATTGGGGTTGCTCGGTGCCACATTGCCTATTCAGTATATGGGCAAACAGGAAGTCATTCTGGGGCACAACAACAAGCGCTACAAAATCAATACCCGCTGGAGTCAGGCAGATGCAGCACGGTATCCGGTCAACAATTGCCATGAAATGGTACAGGATAAAAAAGGCCGAATCCTGTTGCTGACCGATGAAACCCGCAACAATGTGCTGATTTACAACAAAAACGGAAAAATACTGGACAGTTGGGGTACAGAATACCCCGGCGCGCATGGCTTTACCTTGTTCCATGAAAATGGAGAGGATATGCTGTTCATCTGCGACAACAACCGGCATCAGGTCATCAAAACGACCATTGACGGACGGGTGCTGATGACTTTGGATTATCCAAAAGAAAGCGGCGTTTATGCAAAAGCCGAAGAATACGTCCCCACTGAAACCGCCATTGCACCCAATGGCGATATTTACGTGGCGGACGGTTACGGCAAAGACTACATCATCCAGTACAACCACAAGGGCGAATACATCCGTCATTTTGGCGGCAAGGGCGATACGCCAGCGCATTTGAGCAATGCGCACGGCATTTGTGTAGATCTTCGAGACAAGGCGAATCCCTGTTTAGTGGTCAGTTCGCGCCTTCAAAATGCCTTCAAACGCTACGATTTGACAGGGAAATACCTGGAAACGATAGATTTAAAAGGGGCCTGGGTCTGCCGTCCGGTTATAAAAGGCGAGTACTTATACGCGGCTGTTTTACAATCGAATAATAGTACAGGCGCGCAATCGGGTTTTGTGACCATTTTGGATAAAAACAACAAAGTTGTATCCAACTTAGCAGGAAGCACACCGCAATACCAGGGCAATCAGATCGAGGAAATGTACCAAACCATCAAGGCATTTCAATACCCGCACGATGTGTTGATTGACGACGAGGAATGTATGTATGTGGCGCAATGGAATTCAGGAAAAACGTATCCAATCAAGTTAGAACCCGTTATATGAAAATTTGGATTTTACCAACGCTGTTGGTCCTCTACACCGTTTCTATCAACGCTCAGGACAACTTCCAACTGGCTCGGCCTTTGCTGAAATATCCCTCCGTGTTTTTCACCAATGAGGTGGCCGTTGAAATGGCTTTTGCGGAAGCGAATACCCAAATACGCTATACTTTAGATGGGCGAGAACCCACCGAAAATGCGCCGCTGTATACGCAGCCCGTTCGGATTACCAAGGGGTTCACAACTGTCAAAGCGCGGGTATTTAGTAAAATTTATCAGCCCTCCGATGTGGTGGAAGCAACTTTTATCAAAGATGGTTTGCCGATAAAATCGCTTGAAAATACAGCGCCAAATCCCAAGTATAAAGGTTCAGGCGCAATGACCCTGATCGACAATAAAGGTGGAACAACCAATATATCGGGCAATACCTGGTTGGGTTTTCAGGCGGATACCGTCGACATCGTGGTGCAATTGCCTAAAAAAGAAAAGGTCAAAAACGTGTTGGTGAATCTTTTACGCGACTATGGCTCCTGGATTTTTTTACCCGAAAAAATAGAAGTGTATGCGTTTAAAAACGATGCATTTCAACTCGTTGACAACAAAGCATTCAAACAAGACAACAACGTCAACGGAGCTGCTTGTGTGCCCATCGTATTTGCCCTGAAAAACGGCATAAAAACAGATAAACTCAAGATTCAACTGCATTTGGTCAAACAAATTCCCGAATGGCACGCCGGAAAGGGAAACAAGAGTTGGATTTTTGTAGACGAGGTAAAAGCGTATTAACGTAATGATGTATGGACTTTCCGAGTCTCAAAGACGCAGAAAGCATCGCACGTATACACTGAGGAGGGCATTCTGATCAATAAAACCGCCGGATTTTAAACTCAAAAAAATGAGCTTTCGCATCGCTATCTTTTTACTACTTTCTACCAGCACATTTGCGCAAACGCAAAAGGCGCCTTATAAGAATCCTGCATTGAATATTGAACAACGCGTGAATGATCTGCTAAGCCGCATGACGGTAGAAGAAAAATTCTGGCAATTATTCATGATTCCTTCTAATACGGATGTGTTGACCACACCGCAAGATAAGCTTGCCTACAAAAACGGAATCTTCGGTTTTCAACTCAGTGCAGCTTCGCAAGGCGGCAACACGGCAGAACAAATGCTTACCTACAACGCCACCGAAAATGGTGAAGCGATCTTGAAGAAGCTCAATGCCATTCAGAAATATTTTGTAGAAGAAACAAGGCTCGGCATTCCTATCATTGCGTTTGATGAAGCCCTGCATGGCCTCGTGCGTGAAGGTGCCACTACCTTTCCGCAAGCTATCGGATTAGCCGCTTCGTTTGATACGCTGTTAATGAATCGCGTGGCAACGGCCATTGCTACCGAATGCAAAGCGCGCGGCATCCGGCAGATTCTTTCGCCTGTTATCAATATCGCTACCGATGTGCGCTGGGGACGAGTAGAAGAAACGTATGGTGAAGACCCCTTTCTCTCTTCCGAGATGGGTGTAGCGTTTGTGAAATCTTTTGAAAAGATGCAGATTATCACCACCCCCAAACACTTTATTGCTAACGTAGGCGATGGTGGCCGAGATAGTTATCCGATTCATATGAATGAGCGCTACCTGCAAGAAGTTATTTTCCCACCTTTCAAAGCAGTATTTAGTCGAGGCGGTGCGCGCTCGGTAATGACGAGTTATAACTCGCTCGATGGAACTCCAAGTTCAGCAAACGACTGGTTACTCAATCAAAAACTAAAACGTGACTGGAAGTTTGGAGGTTTTGTTATTTCCGATGCGGGTGCTGTTGGTGGTTCACTTGTGCTGCATAACACATCTCCCGATTATGCCACATCAGGTGCGCAAACGGTAAATGGAGGATTAGATGTTATTTTTCAAACTGCGTACGATCACTATAAATTATTTCTACCTGCGTTCCTAGATGGTCGTGTAGATGATAAGAAGTTAGACAGCGCAGTAGCTAGGGTGTTGAAAGCTAAGTTTGAGTTGGGCCTCTTCGAAAATCCCTACATGTCGGTTGAACAGTTGAAAAAGATTTCAAACGTAGATCAAAAGAAACTTGCACGGGAAGCAGCAATTAAATCGATGGTATTGTTAAAAAACAAGAATCAGACCCTGCCTTTATCGAAACAAGTAAAGTCAGTTGCAGTCATCGGTTCTGATGCTACCGAAGGAAGACTGGGTGGCTATAGCGGTCCCGGTAACGGAGTAGTCACTATTTTGCAAGGCTTGCAAAAGCGCACTGGCATTAAAGTGAACTATGCAATTGGTGCCGACCGCAACGATAAAGAGTGGGTAGTTGTTCCTGCGGACAATTTGAAATCAGTGACTGGCAAGAAAGGCCTAAGTGCTTCTTATTATAAAAATATTGATCTCAGCGGAAAACCGTTGCTCACGAGGCAAGACGAGCAAGTCAATTTTCATTGGACACTCTTTGGCCCTGATGAACAACTAGGCAATAGTTTTTATTCTGCACGTTGGGAGGGATTCATTACTGCTCCGAAAACCGAAGTGTTAAGAATCGGGTTGGATGGAAATGATGGCTTCCGCCTCTACGTTAATAATCAACTGCTTATTGATCGTTGGGAAAAAAAGACCTATAGCACTGAGTTGGTCGATTTTAATGCGGAGAAAAACAAATCGTATCCCATACGAATTGAGTTTAAAGAAACCACAGGCAACGCGCACATTCGATTGATTTGGGACCTTGGTGTCACGAAAGTGTGGGAGAAGCAAATTGAGGAAGCCGTAGAAGTGGCCAAACAGTCTGAAGTGGCGATAATAGTAGCCGGAATTCACGAAGGCGAGTTTCAAGACCGTGCGTTTCTTTCATTGCCTGGTCATCAAGAAGAGTTAATCAATCGCGTATCGGCCATAGGCAAACCAGTAGTGGTGATTCTGGTGGGTGGAAGTGCGATTACTATGCACAATTGGTTGAACAAGGTCAATGCCGTAATCGACATTTGGTATCCAGGTGAGGAAGGTGGCCATGCGTTGGCAGATGTATTATTTGGCGATGCAAGTCCCGCTGGTCGATTGCCCATTACTTTTCCGTTGCACGAAGCTCAGCTACCCCTGGTATATAATCACAAGCCAACCGGTCGTGGTGACGATTATCATAACCTTAGCGGGCTACCCCTCTTCCCATTTGGTTACGGACTTACCTATACCACGTTTGCTTACAGCAATATGCAGGTCTCAAAATCGGCAATCAAAAAGACAGAACAAGCACAAGTTTACTTTGAATTGCAGAATACGGGCAAGTATGCCTCGGACGAAGTGGTGCAACTTTATATAAAAGACGATCTCGCCACAGTTGCCCGACCCGTGTTGGAACTGAAAGGTTTTCAGCGTGTTCACCTTAAGCCTGGTGAGAAAACGACTGTGCGGTTTATGATTACGCCCAATATGCTGGAGATGCTTGATAAAAATCTTCAACCTGTGATCGAACCTGGAAACTTTTCTATAATGGTGGGAAGTTCTTCAAGAGCAATTGAATTAACGACAGTGTTGACTGTCACTGAGTAATTGCTCACCGCTGACTGTTGATGGCTCACCGCTCACTTCAACTCCGCCGACCCAAACAACACCGAAAACGCTTTGCACCAGATCAAAACAAACTTTTGAGATTTAATATCGACATTATCTGGAACTGCAATCCGTACGTTGCCCAAAGAAATTTTGCTTGAAATTTCGGTGAAATTATCAGCCTTGAGCGTGGTAGCGAGGTAAATCCGCAGGTCAGGACCATTGTCGGTTTTGAAATTTTCCAACAAAAGGAAGCGCTTGCCATCCTTGTCTTTGATCAATTTTGCAGTACCTGAAGCAGCATGCTGGCTAGAATTTATGAAAGACCCCGTGGCGAGTACCTGATCCGTAGCGACTGGAACGACGACATCCTCAGCAACGTCAGGTTTGGAACAGGCAAAAGCTAGGAAGCTTAGGGCGAGAACAAGAATCGACTTGTACATAATGCTGTAATTTTGAGCTTATTTCGATAAGGAATTGAATTGTCATCCCTCATTTAACGGTATTGTTGTTTCCTTTGTTTCTCTTTGACTTGTCGCGGCTGGAACAGTTTGGCTTGATTTTCGAAGGTTTTTACTTGTACCCAAACTGCTTGAGCAGAAAATCATCATTCCGCCAGTTGTCTTTCACTTTGACGAAGAGCTCCAGGAAGACCTTTTTTTCCAAAAACTTCTCCATATCAAGGCGAGCATCCGTGCCCAGCTTTTTGATTGACACTCCATTTTTGCCAATCAAGATGGATTTTTGGGTGTCGCGCTCCACAAAGATGGTCGCAGAAATACGGGCTATTGCTTTGCCACCCACCGTTTGGTCTTCTTTGAATTCCTCGATGATCACCTGCGTAGCGTAAGGGATTTCCTGATGGTACAGCGTCATGATTTTTTCCCGGATGATCTCGCTCATAAAAAAGCGCTCGGGGCGGTCGGTTAGCTGGTCTTTGGGGTAATATTCCGGGCCTTCGGGGAGGCTTTCTTTTAAGGTATTCAGCAACAAGTCGGTGCTGATTTTTTTCAAAGCTGAAATGGGAATCACCTGGGCATCGGGCAATTGTTCAGCCCAAAATGTTTTCAACTGCTCCAATTTCTCCTCGTCTACCAAGTCGATTTTGTTCAAGACCACAAACATGGGAATGCTGATCTGGCGGCGCAATTGCTCCAGGAGTTGATCGCCCGCCTTGTATTCTTCCAGCACATCGGTCACCAGCAGCATGAGGTCGGCATCCTCGAACGTGGACTGCACGAAGGAATTCATGGCCTGGTGCATCTTGTAGGCCGGTTTTTCGACTACCCCAGGAGTGTCGGAAAGCACCATTTGGAAGTCCTCCCCACTCAGAATCCCGATGATGCGATGTCGAGTGGTTTGAGGTTTGTTGGTGATGATGGACATACGTTCGCCCACCAGTGCGTTCATCAACGTGGATTTGCCCACATTGGGATGGCCGATGATATTGATAAAACCAGAACGGTGCATAAGCTTACTTCTATTCTAAAAGATCCCATCCCTGGGGCAGCTGCTTGATCCGTCCGTTGACCAGTTTATCCAAGATATGGTAAATGTCGCCGGGCTTGTAAGGCCGCCAGTTGATGTTGTTGAATTCGGGGCCAAAGTTAAGGTAATATTGGAGTTTGTTGTCCTTCATTTCTTCATAAACGTGCTGGAGGGAGTTGATGATTACGATCCAGCCGTCTTCATCCTTGATGTCTTCGTACCATTCTTCGTAGTAGTCGTTGTCGCCGCTGTGGTAGTTGAGCACGTTTTCACAGATCAAAATGTAGCGGTAAATGCCTTTTTCAATCATAAAATCCACCAATTCCCGTTTGAGGTAGATGCTGTCGTCGTAGAGGCAATCGTTCCATTCGCCGATCATTTCGATGATGGCGTACCCCTCATCGTAATCGGCGTACAACACTTTCAGGTACAGAGTCAGTGAGCCAATCGGATCCCATTGAGGATGAATGTAATAGTTGTAAATTTTATTGGTGTAATAAAGTTCGCTATACTCGCGTCCATAGAAGGGCGAGTTGATGTCTTCAGCAGCCACGTAGTCATCCCGCCAGCGGTAGTATGGTTCGATGTCTTGCACAGTCGTAATATTTTTTGGAAATGTACGATCAAAACGGATAAAGAGGGGAAAAAGTTGAAAAGTTGAATGGTTGAGGCTACCGTAGCGACTTAGGCACGACCTTGTCCAAGTTACTGCGGTAGCTTGAACTCTTTAACTTTTCAACTCTTCAACTTTCCTTATCTTGGTCTCTCACAATCAAAACCGATGTTAAAAATAGGCATCACTGGTCCTGAATCTGCTGGCAAAACTACTTTGGCCAAAGCGCTCGCTGCCCATTACAAAACGGCCTACGTGCCTGAATTTTCCCGCCTTTACCTCGAAAAGCATGGCCCTGGTTACGATGAAGCCGACCTACTCGAAATTGCCAAAGGTCAATACAGTTGGGAACTCGCCTACGCCCGCGATGCCAAACGTTTGTTGATTTGTGATACGGATTTGTTGGTGATCAAAATTTGGTCAGAAGTGCGTTTTCAGGAATGCCACCCCTGGATTGAACGGCAGTTGCACTTGCATCCTTACGATTTATTTTTGTTGTGCAAACCTGATTTGCCTTGGGAAGCGGATCCGCTGCGGGAAAACCCGGATGATCGGGACGAGTTGTACCAGCGCTATTTGAATGCGCTGCAGGACATGAATGCCAACTTTTTTGAAATAAGTGGTTTGGAGTTCGAACAACGGCTGGGCTTGGCCGTTTCTAGTGTGGATCGGTTTTTAGGATTTGCAGGTTAAAAGGAAAGTTTTAGCTTTGCAGCTTATCGCTAGCTTCACGGTTGCTTCCCACGAACTTTCCCACGAATAAATTCGTGGGTTGGGGCGGAGAGGTGGCCTCCCACGGATAAATCCGTGGGTTGGCGTTCTGAAATTTCAGGCATAGGGCAGCCACATAGGGCTGCCCCAACACACCCACACGATCACACTCACACTTTCACACCCATTTTTTCTCATTTGGGGTGCCCAACCGAACGGGCTGAGATCATACCCATTGAACCTGCCAGGTAATTCTGGAGAGGAAAATGAGCACCTTCGACAAACTTGCTTAGCGGCAAGCCCCAGGTGCACGAAGGTATTACACCGTCGAACCCCTCGACCGGTGATTTATTCCCACGGATAAATTCATGGGCCAATTCCCACGAATAAATTCATGGGCTAACTTCCCATAATCAACCATTATGGGCCAACATTTTTTCATGAAACCCAATTTTTTGATGTTTGCATTGCTCTGCCTGTTGAGCAGCAGTGCCTGGGCGCAAGTGAGTTTGCGCGGTAAAATTACGGACGCTGCTGGCCAAGGTTTGGTCGGGGCCAATGTATGGTTGGAAGGCCTGAAAAGGGGCACCACCAGTGATCGTTTTGGCGGGTTTAGTTTGCCCAATCTTTCCGCTGGTAGCTATCAACTGGTGATCAGTTACGTAGGTTATCAGGACTTGGTGGAAACGGTGGAACTGAACAGCACCCACGAGTTGACTTTTGTGCTGAGCGAAAAAACCTACTCCATGGATGCCCTAGTGGTCAAAAGTACCCGCTCTGACCGCAAAACGCCCATGACTTACAGCAACTTGAATGCCGAACAAATTGGAAAAAACAACCAGGGGCAGGATGTGCCCTTTATCCTGCAATGGACACCCTCGGCGGTGGTAACTTCCGATGCGGGCACGGGCATTGGCTACACGGGTATCCGCATCCGGGGCACCGACGCGACCCGCATCAACGTGACCATCAATGGGATTCCGCTGAATGATTCGGAATCTCAGGGGGTATTTTGGGTCAACATGCCCGATTTTGCCAGTTCCACCAATGACGTACAAATTCAGCGCGGAGTAGGTACTTCGACCAATGGCGCAGCCGCCTTTGGGGCCAGCATCAACCTGAATACGGCCAAGGTGAATCAGGATGCCTATGCGGAGCTGAATGGTACGGTGGGTTCCTTCAACACCTTGCGCAGCAATGTGCAGTTTGGGACGGGTTTGCTCAAAAGTGGCTTCAGCGTGGATGGGCGTTTGTCCAAAATCAGTTCCGATGGCTACATCGATCGGGCGAGTTCTGATCTGAATTCCTACTTCGTATCGGCAGCCTGGACGGGCCAAAAGCAACTCCTGCGCCTGAATGTATTTTCGGGCCACGAAATCACCTACCAAGCCTGGAATGGGGTGCCCGCCAACCTGATCAATGATCCAGCTACCCGCACCTTCAACTCGGCAGGTACCGAAAAACCCGGCGAGCCTTACGCCAATGAGGTAGACAACTACCGTCAAACCCATTACCAGCTCATTTTCAACCGGGCCATCGCTCCGGCCTGGAACCTGAATTTAGCGCTGCACTACACCAGGGGGCTGGGCTTTTACGAACAATACAAGGCAAAGCAATCCTTTTCGGACTACAAGCTACAGGCCCCAAGTGACTCCGTCCAAACCACTGATTTGGTGCGCCAGCTCTGGCTCGACAACGACTTTTACGGCGGCGTGTACGCGCTAAGTTACAATAAGGGTAAAGTTGACTTCAGTCTCGGCGGTGGCTACAACATTTACGATGGGCGGCACTACGGCAAACTGCCCTGGTTGCAATATTCTAGCGATTATGTGCCGGGGGACAAGTTTTACCAAAGCAGTTCTTTGAAAAAAGACTTCAACGCATACGCCAAGCTCAATTACCAGTTGGCGCGCAGCTTGTATGCCTACGCCGATCTGCAAGTGCGTTCGATCAGCTACTCGCTGGAGGGCAACGACCGCCAAAAACGCGACATCAGCTTGGAAGATAACCTGGGCTTTTTTAATCCCAAGTTTGGTTTGAGCTACCTGCCCAACAACCGTAGTACTTGGTACACCTCCTTTGCGGTAGCCAATCGGGAGCCCAATCGGGACGATTACCTAAGCGCCTTGCCCAATGCCCCTAAGCCAGAGCGTTTGTACGATACTGAATTGGGCTACAAATACGCAGGCAAAAAAGGCGCACTGGAACTGGCCTTCTTCCACATGTACTATCGAGATCAACTGGCCATCACCGGGCAAATCAACGACGTGGGAGCGCCCATCAAAATCAACATCCCAAAAAGTTACCGTCTGGGGCTTGAATTGAGTGGCGGGTACCAATTGAATCCAATGCTGCGCATCCAGGGCAACGCTGCCTTCAGCCGCAACAAAATTGTCAGCTTCACCGAATTCCTCGACGACTACGACGCTGATTTCAATTGGTTGGGTCAGCAGCAGTTTGTACGGGAGCAAGCGGATTTGGCGCTTTCACCCAATTTGATCGCTGGAGCAGAACTGTCATTTTCACCCTTCCAGAAAGGGAGTTGGACGGAGAAACAAAATTTGACCCTGTCTTTGCTTACTCGCTACGTCGGTCAGCAGTTTATTGACAACTCTGGCGATATAAGCAATAAGTTGAAGGCTTATTCATTCAGCGACTTGCGGGTGGTGTACCAGCACAAGGGGCAGTTGTTGAAGCAGTTGGAGCTGAGTTTGTGGGTGAATAATTTGTTTGATGCGCTGTATTCTTCTAATGCTTGGTCGTATCGGTACATTTTTGCCGGGCAAGGGGCCGTGGATCAGGGCTTGTATCCGATGGCGGGGAGAAATGTGATGGTTGGGGTGAAGGTGAGGTTTTAATTGCCACACACCAAGATTGTGTTCCATGAAAATCGGCTCCCTTTCAATCCTAAAGTGGAGCTGATTTTCATTTCAAATACAAAAAAATCCTCCCGATTTTCATCACCTCAAAACCAACTTGTACCTCTACAAACAGTTTTATCGAACTTATCCACAAATTTTTCGGATAGTGTCTGAAAAATTTGTGGATAAGTTCGACTATCTAAAAACAAACAAAAATTATTTTTCACAAACAATTAATTATTTTTATCTTGCGTGTCCAATAAACCAAGCCTTCAAAAACTTTCAGAACTATAGAGCGACGTATGCTTTCAGCAGAAGACATCCAACTAATCGTGACCAGCGGCGAGGGTTACAATGCCGAATTCAAGGTTGCAGTTCCGTCAAAAGTAAGGGAGCTTACTGAAGAAGTATGCGCGTTTGCCAATGCGTCTGGAGGTGTCTTGCTGCTTGGCGTAGATGACCACAATCAAATTAAAGGCATTCACATTGATAATGCCAAACGCTCAGCCATTCAAAACAGCATCAGTGACATTAGCCCTGCGTTGTATTGTACCTTATCTATGGTTGAAGTGGAAGGAAAAAATATCGGTGTAATTGAGGTGCCTTCGGGTACCGAAAAGCCTTACATCTTTTCGGGTGCCATATACATTCGACTTGGCCCGAATAGCCAAAAATTGACTACAGCAGAGGAAATGAGGGGCTTTTTTCAGCAGTCTGGGAAAATTTATTTTGACGAAAGCCCGTGTAGAGATTTTGATGCCGCCAATGAAATTGACAAAACCAACGCAACCATTTTTAAGGAAATGGCTCATTTGAGCTCCACAGTGCCCGATTTTCAGGTATACAATAATCTGAAATTATTCACGGGTGAAGGATTTGTAAAAAGTGGTGCAGTTTTGTTCTTTGGCAAAGAGCCGGAAGTTTATTTCGAAAAAGCCATCATCCGTTGCGTTGCTTTCTCTGGCACGAATAAGCGTTACATTATTGACGACAAATCTTTTGGTGGCCCCTTGTATGCCCAGTATCTCAAAACCATTCAATGGCTAAGAGAAAAGCTGGACGTTCGGTATGACATTGAAGGTCAAGGATCAGGCCCTAGAAATGAAATTTGGGAAATACCCGAAACGGTATTCAAAGAAGCCATCATCAATAGTTTATCCCATCGAGATTATTACGACAAAGGCGCAGTCACTACTGTTGAGTTATTTTCCGACCACATCGAAATCAGCAACCCCGGCGGACTAGTAAGCGCCATTAGCCCTGCGGATTTCGGTAAACGAAGCCATTCCCGCAACCCACTTATTTTC
>JAIYAV010000186.1 GCA_027488855.1 Saprospiraceae bacterium | reverse complement strand
CCCACCCTGGATCAGATTTACGCCAAACTGGAAGAATACCAGCGCAAAGCTTACGCCACCGATGCCCAATTGTTGATCTTTTTCTCTGGGCATGGCGCCTTTCTGGAAAACTCAAACCTAGGATTTTTTATCCCCAAAGAGGGCAATCTACGGGAAAAAGACCCCCGCTTCAATTCCGCCCTGCCCCACGCCATCTTGAGCAGTTATGTAGAGAGCATCCCGTGTCGTCACATCCTGCTGGCCATTGATGCCTGTTACTCTGGTACTTTTTCGCGGGAGGTCGCTTTTCGTGGAAACGACGAACGCCCTGGTGCCCCTGACCCAGAAGCGGAGCTACAGGTCAAAATCAAAACCTATCTGGAGCCCAAAACCCGCCTCTTCCTCACTTCTGGCGGCAAAGAGCGTACGCCCGACCCTTCGGATTTTGCGGCTCGTTTTTTGCAGGGCTTACAAAGCAACCGCCGCAGTGGCAAGCGCCTGCTTACGGTATCCCAATTGTACACCAACCACCTGGAAGAGGCGACCCCCAAGCCCAAGTACGGCGCTTTTGCCGACAATGGCTACGAATCCAACTTTCTTTTTGTGTACACGCCCCCACAACCAACACTTTCAAGCGTAGCGCCCGACCGCGACGCTGACGGCACCCCCGATGCCAGCGACCAATGCCCCGATGAATATGGCCTGACCACTACCTTCGGCTGCCCCGATGCCGATGAAGATGGTGTACCCGACAAAAGTGACAGATGCAAATACCAGAAAGGCGAAAAAAAATGGCAGGGCTGCCCGGATAGCGACACAGACGGCATTCCTGACCACGAAGACCCCTGCCCCAACCAACGCGGCCCCATCGGTGGCAATGGCTGCCCAAGCGCCGACCGCGATGGCGACGGCGTGCCCGACTCTGGCGATGCCTGCCCCGACCAGGCCGGCCCAGCCCGCTTTCGGGGCTGCCCGGATAGCGATGCTGACAATGTGCCCGACCATGAAGACAAATGCCCGCAGGAAAAAGGTGACCCGGCCTACCAGGGCTGCCCGATTTTGTACGCCTTGGGCTATAAAAATGGCGATTTTGTAAAAATCACGGGTGGCACTTTTCAGATGGGCAACAATGATGGTGGAAGCAATCAAAAACCCGTATATACCGTTACCCTTAGCGATTTTTACCTGCACAAATACGAGGTAACGGTCGCCCAGTTCAAAATTTTTGTAGACGAAACTGGGTACAAAACCGATGCTGAAAATGGCGATGGCAGCGACGTGTACACCGATGCAGGCAGTTACGAAAAAAAAGCGGGCATCAGCTGGCGACACGATGCCCAGGGCAATGTACGCCCCATTAGCCAGTACAACCACCCTGTGATCCACGTAAGTTGGAACGACGCCACGGCCTATTGCCAGTGGCTGAGCCGCAAAACCGGCCAAAGCTACCGCCTGCCCACCGAAGCAGAATGGGAATACGCCGCTGGCAATGGCATACAACACACCAAATACAGCTGGGGCAACGGGAATCCCAGTGGCAGAAATGGCGGGAATGTAGCCGACGAGGCGCTTAAACGAAAATATGCTAATTGGCCATATGAAATCTTCACAGGCTACAACGATAGCCACGCCTTTACTGCCCCGGTAGGTTCCTTCAATGCCAATACCCTGGGACTGTACGACATGACCGGCAACGTCTGGGAATGGTGCCAGGATTATTACAGTGAAAGTCATTACCAGTCCAGCACGAATTCACGCGATCCCCAAGGTCCCGCAAGTGGCGACACCCGCGTGGTTCGTGGCGGGTCCTGGGATAATCTTCCAGAGTATAGCCGTGTTGCTTACCGCCACGGGAACAAACCGGTTATTCGCTACTTCAATCTTGGTTTCCGGGTGCTCCGGCGCTAATTACTCTTGGGGGCGAAAAAAATAATAATTGTTCATTTTGTCCCACTACTTGTGCGTCAGAGACTCGGAAATAATGGATTCAAGTCAGAGTCTTGAACCAGCAAAAGTATTCCTTATACGAGGAACTCGTCATTACCATTTCTCCTAAAATTCCTATCTTTCCCTCCATTAACCCAATCCCAGCCCGGTATGAAACACCTTCTACTGCTCTCGCTGCTGTTTTTATTGCCCGGAATGACCATCGATGCGGTGATCAAGCCCTCTATTTTGCCCCGCCCAGGCAAAGATTTTGCCCTGTTTTTTGCGGTAAAAGATTACGGCAACTGGAAGCCCCTCAGCGGCCCGATTCAGGATGCCAAGGCCATTGCCACGGAATTAAAAACCCACTACGGCTTCGCTACTGAAATTGTCGAAAACCCTTCACTGGATCAAATCTATACCAAGCTGGAGGAATACCAGCGCAAAGCCTACGCCGCCGATGCCCAATTGTTGATCTTTTTCTCCGGCCACGGGGCCTTTTTGGAAAACTCCCGCGAAGGATTTTTTATCCCCAAAGAGGGCAACCTGCGGGAAAAAGACCCCCGCTTCAATTCTGCCCTGCCCCACGCCCGCTTGAGCAGTTACGTAGAGAACATCCCCTGCCAGCACATCCTGTTGGCCATTGATGCCTGTTATTCGGGTACTTTTTCGCGGGAGGTGGCTTTTCGTGGAAACGACGAACGCCCGGACGCTCCTGACCCCGAAGCTGAACTACAGGCCAAAATCAAAACCTACCTGGAGCCCAAAACCCGCCTTTTTCTGACCTCCGGTGGCAAAGAGCGTACGCCCGATCCCTCGGATTTTGCGGCCCGTTTTTTGCAGGGTTTACAAAGCAACCGCCGCAACGGGAAGCGCCTGCTCACTGTATCCCAATTGTACACCAATCACCTGGAAGAGGCCACCCCCAAGCCCAAGTACGGCGCTTTTGCTGACAATGGCTACGAATCCAACTTTCTTTTTGTGTACACGCCCCCACAACCAACACCTT